>CALPON020000085.1 GCA_943325195.2 Sphingobacterium thalpophilum
ACACATTTAATGCCAATTTGATAATCGCTTAGTAAATATCGGGTTCTACTTAAATCGGCATCCGCACTAGTTCCAATCGAAAACTCAATGGCATCCCCATTCCACATATCGGCATCTTCAAATTTATTCATGAGTGCATGGGCATCAATTATTTGAGCAGCAATGTAGATGTTAGCACTATCGTACTGAATAAAAATATTGTTTTTCTCATTGATAGTAAGGCAAGCTTTTTCCCATTCTTCGCCATTGATGTTGCCATCGATGATGATTGGCTTGTTTGGTTTCTGTATTGAAATTTTTGGTTTAAGATTGCCGGTAAAGGGAATGATGGTCATTTCGTCGATGATTAAATCGCCGGAGGCTTCAAACTGAATAATAAATTGTTTAATATTTGAAATGTCTAGGTCGGTTTGTGTAATTGGAAAAGCAGTGAGGGGAATGATGACTTTTGACCAAGAGCCGGTTAATTTACCTGCTTGGATAAAGGTTTTAGAAAAGCCGGTATATGCTTGTGTACCTGAATAATCCTCTAATGCAATGGCCAGAGGCAATGAGCTTAAGGTGTCACCGTTTGTTTTTACATAGAATTGAATGGCGGCTTTTCCAATAATCGACGAAAGGTCTTTGCCGAGCCAATTGTTCCAGCCAAATCCCATACCAATCCAATTACATTCACCCGACATTTTATCCCATTTAATTTTTAGGGCGCTTTTTCCAGCGAAAGAGGCAATATTATCAGTGTTCGCAGTAATACAACTTTTATTTTTCGTGAACCAAATCTCGTCAGATAACTTATCATTAAAGAGATTGAGGGCGTAAAAGCCATCAATATTGGGCTCATCGGTGGAGTCAGCTACATCATAAAGGGATAGTTCTTTAAACACTGATTTTTTTTGACCTGTGATGGTGACTTCATTAAGACCAATGACCTTAGTTTGAGCTACTAAAGTAGCTTCAAAACAAAGCACAAAGAGCAATAAAGAAATTATTTTAAAATAATTGATCAAGGCTCAAGTGATTTTGAATCTGTGAATAAAAGATAGTCAATTTTGGTTTTTGAAAAACCAGAGCTTGGGTTGGCAAGGTGTAAAACCGACAACTGCATTAAATTGTTGGGATTGTGTTGTTTGTTTCCTTTGGGAATTCCAGGAGCACCGTTGACCAAGGTAACTAAATCGGAATATTTTATGGAAACTAATTTCCAGCCGGCCCAATTAATTTTTAATTCATAGTCGTATTCATCTTCAGTACCACTTTCAAAAGTCCCGTTTTTGCTATCATCTTCCTTAAATTGAAATAGCAACACCGCATTGTCTAAGCCCGGCTCACCCCAGACCATCGCATTAAAATAAGTGTTTTCAGGGTTGGCATTAAGAGGAAAACGATCAACCCCATTGGCTTTCGCAGGGAAATCAATCAAGCAAATAAGCCAATCCCAATTGACTGTACCGGCCATGTTGTAATAAAAGCTTCCTTGGGCAGCAGCACTTACATTTCTAACCTGGCAATCCATAAGGGCACCAGATTGCACATATTTTGTCCAAAGATTATTGTAACCCGATTCAAAATCAGCAATCAAATAGCCGGGGTTCACTTTTGGTTTGATAATTTTAATTGATTTTTTCAAGGTATCTTTTTCTGTCGGAAAGGTTAAGGTTACTGTACACCATTCAGATTTAAACATCGGTAAAGTGCTGGTGTTGCCTATCCAGGAACTGGTATTAAAGTCGATGACCTTTGTTTTTCCGGTTATGATTTTTTGGGCACCGGTTGAAAGCCCTTTAATTGTTATTTTCCAGTCAATCGACTTGGTGAATTTTGCTGTAAAATTAATAGATGGGACCAAGGTAAAGTCCACACTATCCACATTACTTTTTAATGAATCAATAATTTTGAACTTTCCATAAAGGTCGGTTAAGTCAGGACCTTCAAATGCTTTATCACGCTTGCAGGAGGTGATAATGAAAATAAAGGCAATGAAACTAAATTTCAAGATGTTTTTCATTTTACACATTCTTTTAGAATTTCATGTTGTAAATAATTAGGAATTGATTTATCGCATAGGATAAGTCAGCGCTTAATAGGTTCTCGTTTTTATAATTTTGATACAGTGCAGAGAGGTAAATTTTTTCGGTAAAGCGATAGCGTATACCAGCCCCCATCATTAATTCGTTCAAATTAACAGTGTATTCTTTGAAGTCGGTAACCTTGCTATAGCTGTTTCTTAGTGGCGTTAATTCGTTGCCATTGGCTTGGTTATAGATGACCCCGGTGAGAATGTCTATGTTTTTATAGAATTCAAACTCTATTCCCGCATTCATGAGACTAGACTTTAAATTTATGTTTTCATAGCTGATATCGCTGGCACGCGTTGTAGATTGAAGGGAAAGTCCGGCAGTAACTTTTAGGTTATTTTTCAGGGTCATCAATTTCTTTAGATTCAACACTGCAGTTGAATTCAGGGTTTTAAACGTCTTTAATTTTGTCGTTCCCTGTCCGACAATTTCAGTCAATAAATTGGACTCTAGCTGTAATTTCAAAATTTCTTTAGTATCTGCATAGCTAATTTTGGCGTTTAATCCTTGTCGATTAAAAGTTGCAATGCCATAGGGTAGGGCATTGTTATACGCGGGGTTGTAAGACATTAAGGCAGCTCCATTAATGGAAGTCGCGTAGAGTTTTTCATCTCTAACCATGTCAAATAAGCCGATGGAGCGGAGCGTTTGCTGATTTGTGATTCTGTTGTAGGTGGATGGACTGAGGTCATAATTGATGCGTTTTGATTGCGCACCTGCACTTCTAAAGTCAGGGTCAACGTATACATAATTCACCGCTAATTTAAGATTGGAGGGCTTATTCTGAAACAAGAAGCCGGTATTTATGAAGACACCCTTTAAATTAGGTGATGCCGTGTCGGATAAATAATTGGCGTGTGAGGAGCCCGCTTCTCCAAGAAAGCTAAGGGAAGTTGTTTTGTTATTTACGAACTTAACTTCATAATTGATTGACGTGACATCATTTCTGTATGCTGACTTAGTAGCTGCAGAGCCCATTAGATCGTAAAGTCGCACATAATTTAAACCAAGGAAGATGTTTTTACTTTGTTGTATTCCCATGCTGCCACCAGTAAAAAAGCGATCGGGAACCGTATTGAAGTCGGTTGCGTTGATACGGTTAATAAAACCATTAAACTTTATTTCTTGTATGTATTTTTTGAATTCAAGAGCAAAATCTAAAGCTGCACCTTGTTGACGCCAGGTATTGTTCTTGTAGAAAACTTCATAGTTCACAATTTCTTTTTGAAGGTTAAACACCTCTGGATGCTGAACAAGGTTGTCGTAGTCATTGTTGTAAAAAGTAAATGGGGTTAATTTGTAATTAATATCGCCGAGTTGGTAGCGAATGGCTTTGGAAATAATTCCTTTTACGTAGAGTTGACGGACATCAAATCCGACGTTTGCGCCATAAAAACCGCCCAATTCATTTTTAATTCGGACCATTCCTAGAATTTCGGTGTTTTTATTCGGGAAGATATTCACGCCTAAATCAATTAATGCATAACCATCCATTTTTCTCTTGGCAGTTAAGGAGTCACCATCCACGTGTATGTTTCGATTATTAATCACCGAGCGCGCAGAGCCGATAAATTGAACTTTCTTTTCATTCTGCGCGAATGCTGCAAAAGAAAGCAAGAGGCTGATTAAGAGACAAAAAATTCTATTTATGACTTTAATTTTTTTCATTCTATCTAAACTTAAAAAAACATCTTTAATTCAACTGTGGTCTCAGTTCCGAAGTATTTGTCTTTACCAAAACTAGTGTCAACATAATTCATCCATCGTTGTCTGAAATAAAGAGCTGTATTTTTTCCGAGGGAATAATCAAAGCCTGTGGCAAAGCTAAAACCCTCTTGATTTCTGGGGCGTCTAGAAACTAAGTCAGTATTGGTAAAATAGTTGGCAATGATTCTTTCCCAACCAATATAGTTTGTGAATACTAGATCATCGGTGACTTTTAAGTACAATTCCATCTGGTGATAGTAAGTCCTTACATAAGCCGCTTCTGTAAAAACAGTAATTGGCGATAATTTTTTCTGGATGGAGCTAAATGCACCTAGGTAATTTATGTAGGCATCGCGGCGTCCTATTTTGAAGGCATATTTTGCCATGATTTCAATTGAATTAAAGCTTTTTAAGGTCAGTGTGCTGTCTTTTAGATTCACGGTTTCATATACACCTCTGTATACTTTGGTGAGATTGCCATAGGGACCGAGATTTTGTGTAGGATAAGTGCTCCATCGCCAAAACCTGGATAGAGCAAGGTTGTTGGTGGGGTGGTTGTAAGTAATTTTAGAAGACAGGTTTTGTAATTCTTGAGAAATGCTATTGCCGATACCAAGCTTTAATTTCTTAAATTTTATTTCAGAATTAATTGTTAAGCCTTGTCGGTTATTCGTTAATTGGCCAATTTGAACCATTGAGCTTGCGAATGGCGCTATTACTGAGTTTCCTACAGAATTATTGCCTGTATTTTGCGTTTCAACAACAGATGAGTTCCAGAAAATAGAATTGTTATTGATGACATTAGAATTGATTCTGAAGTAATTAAGTTCAATCGGAACGAAGGTGTATTTTTTCGGAAAAAACACCTTGAAGTTAATTGCCTCCCCAAATCGCCCAATTTTCGACGAATCCTTAAATCCTTGCGAATACAGAGGGTTAATATATCGGCCGACACCAGATTCACCTGAAAAAACGATGTCTTTAAAGTTGTAGTGATATTCAACGGTATGGATATTAAAACCGATTGTCTGATCACTAATGCTATCGACGTAACTCTTGCTGTTAAATGAATTTAAGCTAACATAATTTTCTCCAAAGGACTTTTTAATCCGTCCACCAGTGGAGTTATTGGGAAGGGCAGATGTGCCGCCATTTAAAATACTTTTGCCGTACATAAAAACACCCGAGAAATCGTGTGGCAAGTCGTTGGCTTCTAATATTAGCCCTTGGAAGGCTTGTTTTCCCCAGCGGGAATCCTGCACGATACCCCCATAATTATAAAAAGAGTTATAACGATCGATTGGGTTTTTTGATCCCGGATCCCAAGGATTTCTTTCAAACACGGAATACCTGTTATAACCCACATTTGTATAAAAGGTAAATGGCGAGAGGGAGTACCAATTAATACCGCCGGTCATAATTTTAAAGTTGCCAATATCAGTAGCAAAGGCTCCGTGAACATTCACACCGAGATTTAAGCCCTTGACATACTCACTCGATTTGATGCCCGTCATTTTGTTCCACAAGTATAGGTCCGTCCCAAAGCTCAGGTTGGGTTTGGGATTCCCTGATATGTTCAACATTAATTCAGGGATTTGGCTGTCGTCGCCAATGAAAACTTTTTTTGTTGTTTTTGAAAATGAAAGGGAATCACTTGGCGAATTAATATAGGGCGTCACCATATTTTGGTAGTTTCCAATAAAGCGGTAATAACCGCTAATAGTGATTGATTTTAGAGTAGCCGCTGATTGTTTTGGAAACATACCGAGTAATCCATTATTGAGTTCAGTGGCAGGTTTTGAGGCCGAATCTGAGGCTAATGAATCTTGACCATATGCAGAGGAAAAGAAAATAATAAAGGACGCGACGTACAGTATAATTCGAAATGTAGGTGTGATTCCAAAACGCATAAGACAAATATACTTAATGTTTTATTAACACTAACCATTTAATTACTCGATATTAAAAGAATTCAAGTCGGTTTTTTTTAAATTCACAAAGCGAACAGGGGGATCGTTTGCATTTCGTGGGGAAACATAAAAAGGAATGTTGGCATAGGCTTCTTTTTTGCCGTCTGAGATAGTCACAAATAGTCGATAGCCCCCTTCAATGGCAGGTGCTTGGAAGGTAATCTGATTTGACCGCTTGTTTTTGATTAAGCCTTCAATTTGTTCGGGTTTAGCTTCGGAGTCGCCGCCTGATTTTTGATCTGAGCTCTCAGGTAACAGAGCCCAAGAGTATGTTAACTTTTGGTTATCGCTATCTCTGGCATAAACTCTGGCATTGAATTTATTTTGGGATTTTAAGTAGATGTTTCCTTCTTTTTTTTGCCCATCAACATTCAAAGAATCAATTGTTGGGGCCTTGTTTTCCGATGCCGTTCCTTTCCAGCAGTATTCAACAGCATCCAGGGCTTCGGTTGGCTTCCCATCTTCGCTGAAGAGGCCATACCAGGTACCGGTGTATTCTTGTTTACTACCCCACAGAAAAACATATGAGCCTAAACATTTTTTTTGATCGCTATAAATAAAGTCTTGGTACCGCTTTTGGTAAACAAGCGCTTTTTCGGAGCTGGTAGCTTCTATTGATGCGCCCCATTCCGTCTTTGGTGATTCCCAATGTCCGTTTGGTCCCCACTCGGTGATCATGTATGGACCTTGCCAGCCAAATTTTCTGATGTTTTCTTTAACGTTTGCAATGTCGCCATAGGTATTAATACCATAGATATCAATGTGTGGTGCTTTACTTTTGATGAGCACAACTTCAGTTGAATCAAGGCCTGCCGTGACGGTGGAGGTGGGATGGTTTTTGTCGAGTTCATGGACCATCTTGGCGATATCGTTAATGGCATCCCACACTTTTGTGTTCGTGTATAATAAGTCTACCTCGTTTCCAATTCCCCACAGTAAGAGTGCGGGATGGTCTTTAAACTTTTTTACAATTTCACGAAAATTGTTTAGTTGTTTTTCAACGTTCTGTTTATTGTTGTAGTCAAAACCATGTCTTTCATGTTGCACCCATAAGCCCAGCATGACGGTTAGGCCGTTTTTTTGTGCTTCGTCTAAAATTTGCTGTGCATTTTCTGTCCCCCAGGTTCTTAATGAATTTCCGCCACGGGCGACAATTTCAGTCATATGTTTTTCGCCGCCAGCCCCCTTTATGTAGTAGGGTTTTTTGTCGCGAAGTAGGTTCCAGTTCGTGCCATCAAAAACAAGTTCTACTTTTACAGCTTGTTGAGCAAATGAAAAGCTCATTAAAAAGCACACGAACAGGAGAGGTAGGAGGCTACGAGACGCTGATTGATTCATTTAATGCGGTTTTAAAGTTCGAATGAAAATCCTTTTTGAATTAAATGCTGATATTTAGTTTTATCGAACCGGTATAAACGTGCCGGTCGATGAGCCACTGAATCTTGAAAATACCCTGTATCTATCAATAAATTCATGGCTAAAAGTTTTTTTCTAAAATTTCGTTTATCAAGGGTGATGCCTAACACAGACTCATAAAGGTTTTGAATGTCACTCAATGTAAATTCTTTAGGCATCAGTTCGAATCCAATTGGCTGATGCCTCACCTTGTCTTTTAATTTCTTTTTTGCATATTCCAAAATTTCGGCGTGGTCAAACGGTAGCTTTGGGACATCGGTAATGGCGTACCATTTTGCTTCTTTTGCCCAAGAAGAAGGATTTAGTTTATAATCCGCAATTTTTACCAATGTAAAATAAGCCACAGTAATAACACGCCCGAGGGGGTGACGATCAACCTTACCGAAAGTGCGTATTTGATCCATAAATACATTGGATAGTCCGGTTAAGTCATATAATACACGTTTTGCAGAGTCATCTAAATCCTCATCCAGTTTAACCAAGTCGCCAGGTAGAGCCCAAGTTCCAATATAGGGCTTCGCCCCACGGTATATTAATAAGACTTTGAGGGCTCCTTCATCGTATCCAAAAATCACAGAATCAACTGAAAAGGCAGATTTGAAATAGTGTTTTAGCATCTCCATCAAACAAATTTAGTAATAAAATTTATACTACTTTACCAATGATGACCACTATATAGTGTAAAAAATACAATAATTAATTATATTTGTTCTTTAAAGCCTAAATTTTATGATGATTATTGCGGATAGCGGTTCTAGCAAGTCAGACTGGTTAGTGGTAGAGAACAATGAAATTATTACCACTATTAAAACCATCGGCTTTAATCCGTTTTTTCATTCCGAGCAAAGTATTTTAGCTGAATTGAGAAAAAGTTTTGGAAACGAAATTGAAGTAGACAAGATAGAAAAGGTCTACTTCTACGGTGCCGGATGCTCAAGTAAGGAGAGAAATCAAGTTATTTTAAATGCGCTCTCGACATTTTTCATCAATTCAAAAAACGAGGTATTTCACGATATTTTAGCGGCTGCGAGAGCCACCTGCGGCAATGAGCCCGGCATTGCTTGCGTTTTGGGTACCGGTTCAAACTCCTGCGAATATGATGGCAAGGCGATCATAGACAATCTACCTTCGCTTGGCTTTATGCTGGGAGATGAAGGTAGTGGAAGTTATTTGGGTAAGCTCTTAATTAAAAAACTTTTTTACCGCGAGTTGACAGACGACCTAGAAGAGAAGTTTAATTTGAAATACGGGTATTCAAAAGAGGACATTTTGGATGCGCTCTATAATAAGCCGCATGTCAACGTTTTTTTATCCAACTTATCGAAGTTTTATTTCGAGAACATCGAACACCCGCTGATTAGAGCAATGATTAAAAAAGCCTTCACCGATTTTTTCGAGAGCCATGTCGTGAAGTACAAGCATCATAAAAGTTACCCAATCAATTTTGTTGGTTCTGTTGGCTTTGTTTTTAAAGATGTTTTAAGTGAAGTGGCAAGCGACTTTCATGTAAAACTAGGCAATGTGATGAAAAATCCGGTGGAAGCCCTTGTCAAGTATCATTCGGAAACAGCAATAAGCAACGTTTTTTAATCAAAAAAAATAAGGAAAGGTGGCCCCAAGTAACTAAATAATTTTTTGAAAGATAGTAAGTGTATAAATTACACATAGTTTTAAATGCATTAGTAAAAACAGTAGAATGAATCAAAACGCTCAACGAACACAAACCATTAAGCCCTTTAATGCTGTTATTTTTGGTGGTGATGGTGATTTAGCAATTCGTAAAATATACCCGGCACTTTTTCACCGCTATGTTGCCAAGCAAATTAATTGTGAGTTCAATATTTATGCGATTACGCGTTCCAATAAAACGCAGACAGAATTTAATGTAGTTTTAAAATCATCAATAGAAAAAACGATTGATTATGATTTAGATCGGGGTAAAATTGATGAATTTTTGGGTTTGATAAAATTAGTAACTATTCAAGATCACACCGAAGCGAATTATGAAGCGCTTAAAATTGAATTAAATAAAACACCTGGTTTTCAAGTCATCTTCTATTTATCAACCCCTGCTGCAGCCTTTGGTGAAATTAGCAACATGCTCAAGAAATGCGATTTGATTGACGCGAAGAGCAAGGTGGTTCTTGAAAAACCCTTGGGCTTTAGTTTAGCATCCAGCAAAGAAATTCACGCAAAAATAAATCAAGCTTTTACTGAGAATCAGATTTATCGTATCGATCATTATTTGGGAAAAGAAACCGTTCAGAACTTAATGGTTTTACGTTTTGCAAATCATTTGTTTGAACATTCGTGGTCATCCGAAGATATAGAATCGGTTCAGATAACCGTTGCAGAATCACTAGGCATCGAAAAAAGGGCGGAATATTATGATCACAGTGGCGCCTTGCTGGATATGGTTCAGAATCATTTTCTGCAATTACTTTGCCTCATTGCAATGGAGCCACCTGCCAAATTGGAAGCAGATTTTGTGAGGAATGAAAAATTGAAAGTTCTGAATGCACTCCGTCTTTTTAATGAAAAATCGGTTGTACGTGAAACGGTTAAAGGACAATACACAAGGGGTCAGGTTTATGATAATCAAGTACCATCTTATTTAGAAGATATCAATAAGTATGAATCTGGCACTGAAACCTTTGTTGCCATCAAAGCATTCATTGATAATTGGCGATGGAAGAACACGCCCTTTTATCTAAGAACGGGTAAACGAATGAAGAAAAGGTATTCGGAGATTGTTATTAATTTTAAATCCGTAAAGCACAATCTTTTTCCTTCACAAGGTGATATTCCAGGCAACAAACTCATCATGCGCTTGCAACCGGAAGAAAGGATTGAATTGGTTCAAATGACCAAGTTACCCGGTCCGGGTGGCTACCGTTATTTACCAATTTCTTTGAAGTTAGATTATATGGATTCTTTTCTAGAACGCCTTCCTGAAGCCTACGAACGACTGATCATCGATGTTTTAAGAGGAGAACAAACGCTGTTTATGCGACAAGATGAGCTAGAGGCAGCGTGGACTTGGATTGAGTCCATCACTGAAAATTGGAAAAAAACCAAAATGAAAAATGTTCTATACGAAGCGGGTTCATGGGGACCGGGTGACAGTATTATGGAAAAGAATCATGTATGGGCTAAGACGCAACAGAATGCAGATCATTAAGTGTGAGAATCCTATAAAACAAGCAAGTGCCCTATTACTGGCTTTATCTGCTAGTATATCGGCAGCCATTGAAAAATATGGCGACGCACGCGTTTTATTATCCGGAGGGTCTACTCCTTTGCAGTTGTATGACCTTTTGTCGCATGAACCAATTGCATGGCAGCGGGTAACGGTTGGTTTGGTTGATGAACGGTATGTGTCGCCAGATAGTAAGTTGAGCAATGAATCACAGATTAAAAAACATCTCCAAAAACAGGCAGCTGAGCAGGTTAATTTTCTCGGAATGGTTTACAATCTTGATGATCAAAATGAGAATTTAAGTCAAGTAAATAAAAATTACCGTCCATTTTTTGAACGCATTGACTTCAGCTTATTGGGCATGGGAAACGATGGTCATACAGCATCCCTTTTTCCGGGCGATGCGGTGTCGGAGCGTTTAATCAAGTCGACTGAAAAGGGCGTATTTAATACAAAGGCACCAATTGCCCCCATTCAGAGAATCACCTGCAGTAAAGAGTTATTATTAAGCAGTGAGACCCTGGCAATAATGATTCAAGGCGAAAATAAATACAAGGTCTTAAAAAACGCTCTAGCTCATGATCTGCCGATAACACCCTTCATAAAAGAATCAAATCGAATTAAACTATATTATTCAGAAGTATGCTAAATCAACAAATCGAAGCAATTACCGATAGAATTATCTCAAGAAGTGAAAGCACGCGTGAGCTGTACATGGAGCAAATGTCGGCGCAATTTAACCAAGAAATTTCGCGTGTACATTTAAATTGCGGAAATCTTGCACATGCAGCAGCAGGAGCCAGCGCTCCTGAGAAAGCAGCATTGGAAAAAAATTTCGTGCCAAATTTAGCCATCATAACTGCATACAACGATATGTTATCTGCCCATAAAACCTATGAGCATTATCCCGAGGTATTAAGGCAATTGGCCATCAAATATAATGCTGTAGCGCAAGTGGCAGGAGCTGTTCCGGCCATGTGCGATGGCGTAACGCAAGGTCAGGCCGGCATGGAACTTTCCTTGTTTAGTCGCGATGTGATTAGTTTATCAACAGCTATTGGTCTATCGCACAATTTATTTGACGGCATTTTGTGTTTGGGTATCTGTGATAAAATTGTTCCTGGTTTACTCATTGGGGCATTAAAATTTGGACATTTACCGGTCGCCTTTGTGCCTGGCGGTCCCATGCCAAGTGGTATTTCAAACGAAGAGAAGTCAAAAATACGGCAAGATTTTGCGGAGGGAAAAATAGACCGGGCCGCATTATTAAAAGGGGAGTTTGATTCCTATCACTCGCCAGGCACCTGCACTTTTTATGGCACCGCCAATAGCAATCAGATGCTGATGGAGATTATGGGTCTACAATTGCCGAGCTCGAGTTTTGTTAATCCAAACACTAAATTGCGAGATGCGTTGAATGATAAGGTAGTTCAAATTCTTGCCCAAACGGCCTCTAAAAAATCGATTTATGGTTCCTTGTGTAATATTATCGATGAAAAAAGTATTGTGAATGCAATTGTGGGTTTGCTTGCGACCGGAGGTTCAACGAATCATACCATACATTTAATTGCGATTGCAAAAGCCGCCGGTATTATTATTAACTGGCAAGATTTTTCGGATCTTTCTGACATCGTGCCCCTCATTACAAGGGTCTATCCGAATGGGGCTGCCGACGTTAATCATTTCCATGCCGCTGGTGGAATGGGTTTTGTGATACACACCTTGCTTTCCAATGGATTATTGCACAATGATGTAAATACAATTTTAGGTTTTGGCTTGGATAAGTATACGAAGGAAGCAAAAATCATTGAAAACGAATTGGTATGGGTTGATGGCGAAAAAAAATCAGGTAATGATTCTATTCTGCGCGAGGTAGCGAATCCTTTTCAAGAAAAGAGTGGTATTCGAATGATGCATGGTAATATCGGCAGAGCGGTGATGAAGACTTCTGCTGTTCCAGCTGATCAGCTCATCATTG
>CALPON020000086.1 GCA_943325195.2 Sphingobacterium thalpophilum
GAAAATAACCCGAACTTTCATTGGTGAAGACTAAACCAAAAACTTCAGAAGGGTATTAAAGACCTTCGTCCGTCTTTAAAAGCTTTTGAGCGAAATTACTGACTTTACAGTCGCACTGAATCAGATACATACCGAGAGGCCAGTTGACCGTATCAATCAACTGACCGCCAATGCCTTGCCAGACGGCTTGGCCCAATGCATTACTAATTCGCAGTTGACAATCGGACAATGAGGCTGGCAACTGTATTGCGTCGCCAAAAAGTGTTTTTAAGCGGAGATTTGGCTGGTTCCCCGCAGGGATTTCCGGCGAGAGACCGGTTACCATCAACACCATTTTTTCTTCCACTGCGGACTGGCAGTTATCAAAAACCATATGGCTGATGGTATAGGTGCCTGTGACGGCATACTGATGAACCGGAGAAGTCAGTGACGACTGTGTTCCATCACCAAAATTCCAATTATGATTAAAATTCTGGTTTTTTCCGGTCAAACTAAACGTGTTACCCGACTGCAAAATCGAAAAGGAAGCATCCGGTTCAAAGCGACCCAAGTTCCAAACACTTAAACTATCATTAACCGTCTGATGCGCACGCTGAAGCAAAAAACTACGAATACCTGTAGGCAGCCCCGCACTATAGGTACTTGTTAAAACAGAACGGCGATAAAGGACTTCGTAAAACACAGCGGCGGCCAGAAAACTTCCTTCAATTGCGGGATGACTTTGATCACTCTGGTAAAGCTCAAGCGCAGGACTATAGCTGATACTGCTTCTCCAGGCTTCTCCCACCGGTGCCATGAGAGCCTTGCAGCTATCTGCAAACAATTTATAGGAACTCTTCAACCTACCTTGCATGCCGGTATAGGTGCAGACCGGCGGAAAGACAGGACAATTATAGGCATCTCCCGACTTTCGTCCCCAGGTCTCGTAAAACACGGTCTGGGTGCAGGGATTGGCAGCTTGTACTAAGCTATCCAGGCGGATCGCAAAGGGTAATGTTTGCGCTGCTACCTGGGCCGGCGAAAAAGAAGGCTCCTGACTTTGCGCTTGTAAAATCACATGAGTCCAGTTACCTGCTGCAATTTTTGAACGCGTCATGGCATCGGAAAAATGATTGGCAAAGGTATAACCGCCGGGAGTATAGCTATCAAACTGCAAGGTATCGCCATTACTCAGCGCCAAATCAGCCAGCATCTGCGGTAAAGTATTAACATAGGTGTAACTATTGCCAATAAACAAGATCCTTTTCTTTTGCTGAGCTACGAGAAAAAAAGGAAAAAGCAGAAAAAGTAGTTTAAGACGCATTCACCAAATTTAAAAAAAAGCCTCGCTGAAAAAAATCAACGAAGCTTAAAATGAGTAAAGAGATCTTTTTCGTGAGGGAATCAGGCAAATTTCTTCTCAAATTCCTGCATAACATTTACCAATACCTGCACACTTTCAATTGGTAAGGCATTGTACATGGAAGCCCGGTATCCCCCAACATCGCGATGACCGCGAATTCCACTGATACCAGCATCTTTCCAGAATTTATCAAACTCCGGCTCCAACTCTGGTTTAGTCATGAGGAAACAGGCGTTCATTTGACTGCGATCTTCCACAGCGGTCGTCCCTATAAAAAGTGAGTTACGGTCAATTTCAGAATATAATAGATTGGCCTTTTTTGTATTTAGATCAGCAATCCAGCTAATACCGCCCATCCGCTTCAACCACTGTAAAGTGAGTAAAGTCACATAAATAGGGAATACGGGCGGGGTATTGTACATCGATCCACCTTTGATGTGCACTTGATAATCCAGCATGCTCAGCATTTTACGGCCGGTTTTACCTAAAGCATCTTTTTTTACCATCACCATGGTGCTTCCTGCAGGACCCATGTTTTTCTGTGCCCCTGCGTAAATTAAATCAAAATCTTTTGCATTGATTTTGCGACTAAAAATATCAGAACTCATGTCACAAACAACGGGTACAGTGGACTTAGGAAATTCCTGCATCTGTGTTCCGAAAATTGTATTATTGCTGGTCAGGTGCAGATAATCCGCGTCCCCTGGTACCTCATACCCTTTCGGGATATAATTAAAATTCTTATCTTCAGAACTAGCAATGACCTTTGTGTTACCAATGAGTTTGGCTTCTTTGATTGCTTTGCTTGCCCAAACACCCGTATTCACATAAGCAGCATAACCGCTGTCACTTAAAAGATTATAGGGAACCATAGCAAACTGTAGGCTTGCGCCTCCACCCAGATAAACAACTTCATACTCATCTCCCACTTCAAAAAGCTCCTTAATGATTGATCGTGCCTCATCCATCACCTTTTCGTAGTTTTTACTACGGTGAGAAATCTCCAGTAGAGAAAGATTCAGATTATCAAAATTAATACAGGATTCAGCTGCCTGTTGCAATACCTCCGCGGGCAGAATGCCAGGCCCGGCGCTGAAATTGTGAACTTTGCTCATAAACGTGTTTTAGGGTATAAAATTAAGAATGTTTAATCGTTTATCAATTTTATTTCTCCATTATTAAATCGCAGTAAAATGGCCCCGTCCGGCCTCACAGTGGCTTCTTCCAGCCCCTCCACGATTACCTTACCTTCCGCTCCAATCAGACGCTGACCGTTTACAGCTTCTTCTAAAAAATAATGCGCATTCAAGCGTTTCAGGTCCTGCAAACTACTGTACAACTCTTCGCCGTTTGGCGCAATAAGTAGGAACTTGTCTTTTAATTGAACTAGCGCGCAGCCCCCTTCAAAATCCTCTGCTGCCTGAAAGCGCAGCGGAATGACCACTTGCAGTCGTTTATCGAGATAAGCCCATTTGTTTCTTTGCTTCACCCGCAAGAGGCCCTCCGCTGGAAAACCAAAGTCGTCATAGGTTCCTGCCGTAAAAAGTATTTTTCCATTCTCGTCGGCCAGCGTATTTTCGGTTTTGCGAATCAATCGGAAGTGACGACCATTCGTGTAATACGCTAGACTTTTTTCTTTTGTATACTCATATTGCACCAGGGCATTGAAACAGCCATCAAAACTAAAAAAACCGTACTGATTATCTTTTACAACAATAAAATACCGTCCCGGTGCCCGCACAATGAGGTCATAATTGCAATCCAGCAGAGGTCTTGCATTTCCGCGTATCAAACCATAACGACCCTCCTGACGGATGACCGCAATTTGCTCCTCATTAAAATCGGAAATCCATTCGAAAGCGCCTTTATAAACGATGCCCTCTCGCGACACAAAACCATAGCGCCCCTGCTCTATATAATAGGCATATCCATTTTTGAAATCCCCCAATTTACTGAACTGCGGCTCAATCAGGGGCTGACCAAACTGATCCAGCGCCCCATATAAATGTCCTCTGCGATAGACATATGCGCCTCCTGAAAATTCCTGAATTTCATCAAAAGGACTGGAAATAATCTGCCCGAGACGGTTTATAAAATACCAACTGGAATCCTGGCGCACGGGCGCAATACCGCTGTGAAAAGGCCCAGCTCCCGCGAAATAAGTCCCGAATGGATTCTGATTTTCTTTGTTTATATAAAAGGTGGTATCGTTGCGGGAGACTACCGCCAGTCCTTCTGAAAATTCAGAAACTTCGTCGTATTCGGCCGGAATAACCGGTGTACCTTTCTGATTAATAAATCCGCTGTAATCGCCCATCTGTAAAGGATACAAGACAAGGTTATTCAATTCCAAATCTTTAAGAATGCTATTTTTAAGCGGAAATTTAGGGTATTCGTCAACAAATGTTTTCAGATCCTCAAACGTATAGGCTTTCACGGAAAGCGAAAAGAGGAGTTTCCAGGCCTCGAGTTCTTGCGGTGCTTTGGGAAACTCGAACACAAAATTACTCAGGCCCTGCTGATCTTTTGTCTTTTTATACAAATCAAATAAACTTTCAAGTGCCGTATTAACCAGCACATTT
This sequence comes from Sphingobacterium thalpophilum, assembly GCA_943325195.2. Taxonomy (GTDB): domain Bacteria; phylum Bacteroidota; class Bacteroidia; order B-17B0; family Aurantibacillaceae; genus Aurantibacillus. The sequence goes on from CALPON020000086.1 coordinate 3,925, forward strand.
TTTGGATGCCTTCTCAAAAAAGCAAGAAACTCTTCTTTTGTACCCTGTTTAGTAGTCTCTTCAAAGGTCTGCCGGTCCAGCAGCAGCAGCGCCTCTTTGACCAGCAGGCTCTGAGGATGTGTCAGAATGAAGGCACGCGTGGAATCGCTCCGGTAAGCCGCGAGTACTTGATTAAATTCCAGTTGATCCCGCAGGTAGAGAACATTTTTGGTATAGTTCTTATGACATAAAAAATGGGTCACCAAAAAATGATCACAGGCGTTTACAGTATTTTCCCGAAGGACCACATGAAGGGCTTTTTCTGCAATGCTATCCGCCAACCGGCGAATACTCACACTATCGATCAGGAATCCTCTATATTGCTGAATTAGTGGGTTCTTCAGAAATAAATGAAAAGCGCGGTTGATATAAAGAGCGGCAGTGTCGGGCTGGAAAAAGGGATTATCGTTGCGTGCGGTAATCAAGGCAAGACCATAACAGGCGGCCCCTTCCGCTTTTTTTGAATTAATCTGATGAAACAGTTTACGTGCTTTGAAGTAATCGTATTCCCACAGTGCCTCATACGCTTTTTCAAGGCTGGGCGCTGCGGACTTCACTTCTGAAAGGCCTTGAAAAAAGAGCAGCAGTAAGAGGAATATAGAGGATTTTCGGTTCACCAATGAGGGGCTGAAGTTCTGTAATTTTGCTTAAAATTCAAACAAAGTTGAGACCGTTTAAAGAACGGTAATTGTGTATATTTGCTGTCATGTTCACGACCGGCCGCATTGCCTTCATTATTTTTTTCGTGCTCGCCTTTGTTGGCATGCTAATCTGGGCCTACCGAAAAGATGGAGCGCTCCACAAAATCCATTTCCGACGGAGCTATAAAGTGTTGCTCAGTTTAATTGGATTTATCCTCCTCATGTTTCTCATTGTAAAAATCCGTAAGTGGCTATAAGCCATTGATTTTTTGGGTAATTCTTCAAAAAACACGTATCTTCGATTTAGTGGTTAGTGATTTTACGCTTTCGACCGCTTAGCCCATTATGAAAAGACATTTTCTTTTTCTGATTCTCACCTGCTCTTTTCTTGCCTCGCGGGCTTCTGTTCTTGTAGTGGAAGGCAAATTCCAAAACAAGAACATTTTTATTCTTAATGGTTTTGGTATTGCGGGGGTGGGCTTCTGCGTAAAAGAAGTCAAGGTGAACGGCCAAATTACGAGCGATGAAACTAATTCCAGCTCATTTGAAATTGATTTGCGTTCGCTACAACTAAAATTAGGTGAAGCGGTTACTATCGAGATTCTCCACAGCGAAGGCTGCGTGCCAAAAGTACTGAACATGGAGGACCTCAAACCGAGGCCTTACTTTGAAGTCGTGATGATGGACCTGAGTCCTTCTGGTACTCTAAAGTGGACCGCAAAAAATGAAAGAGCTGCACTACCCTATATTATTGAACAGTTTAAATGGAATAAATGGGTACCAGTAGGTGTTGTGGATGGCTTAGGTACAAACGAGCCGCATGAATATTCTTTTAGAGTGGTCCTGCACAGTGGTCAGAATAAGTACCGTATCAAACAAAAAGGCTATAACAGTTTTGTAAAAGTATCGAAAGATATTACCGTCGTTTCCGCTGTCATTCGTCCCTCCTTCGCCATTCCCCAAAACCACAGTACAATTGATTTCAGTGCCGAAACAGAATTTGAAATTTATGATGCCTACGGTAATGTGGTAAAAAAAGGATTTGGAAAACAAATTGCGATAGAGAAGCTGGATGCAGGACTTTATTTTCTCTGTTACGACAATACCCTGGCAGAATTTACAAAGTAGCCGCGTAAAGTTCGCTGAATTCACTGAGAATCATAGCCGTGGCGCCCCAGACCTTTTTTCCCTGCACCTCATACCAAGGTGTTTTTATTTTAAGGGAGGGTCCCAGTTCAATCCATCCTGATTTTATCAGCTGAGTTCCGTTCAGATCACTCGCCCGTAATGTTAGTATTTCTTGCACTTCACGGGGTTGCGGAACAAAAATGGGCGAGTGTTGTCTGCAGATAGCAACAAAAGGTTGCACCAAAAATCCACTCACGGGAATGTGCAAAGGACTGAGGCGCCCAAGCATTTCCACCTGATTAACCCCTATCTCCTCCTGGCATTCCCGCAAAGCAGTTGCCTCCAAATTGCCATCGTCTTTTTCAAATTTACCACCTGGCAGACTCACTTGCGCGCTATGAACACCGTCATAGCTATTGCGCTGAATAAGGGGAAGAAAGAGACCCTGCTCATCGTAACAAAGCAAAAGTAGGACGGCACTTGGACGAAAATTTGTCACTTCGGTCTGCGAAAGACGACTTCGGTGTTCAGGTGCCATGCGGTACTGTGCAGACTCACCAGGCAAAGGCTTTAGCAGAATTTCCCTTAGCTTATTTATTTGATTTACCACTTAACAGCACGAAATTACCTAAATTTGTGCCCATATGAACGAGATCCGCCTAAATACCATTGAAGAAGCCCTTGAAGACCTGCGCGCAGGCAAAGTGATTATTGTGGTGGATGACGAAGACAGAGAAAATGAAGGCGATTTTGTGACGGCGGCAAGAAATGCCACCCCGGAAGTCATCAACTTCATGGCGACCCACGGTCGTGGTTTAATTTGTGCGCCACTCACCGAAGAAAGGGCCCATGAGTTAAAACTAGATATGATGGTGCCTAGCAATACTTCGCTGCACGAGACACCCTTTACGGTCTCTATCGATCTGTTGGGAAATGGCTGTAGTACTGGGATTTCCGCGTCTGATCGTTCAAAAACAGTAAAGGCGCTGATTGACCCTACTAGTAAACCTTCTGATTTCGGCCGCCCTGGTCATATCTTTCCTCTTAAATCAAAACCAGGCGGGGTATTGCGGCGGACAGGACATACCGAAGCAACGGTAGACCTGTCGGTATTGGCTGGATTTGAGCCTTGTGGCGTGCTAGTGGAAATTCTGAACGAAGATGGTACAATGGCCAGACTTCCGCAACTGGTGGAAATCGGAAAGCGCTTTGATTTAAAAATTATCAGCATTGAGGATTTGATTGCTTATCGTTTGGCCAAGGAAAGTATCGTCAGACGCCAAGTGGAGGTCAACATGCCAACCGAATGGGGCGATTTCCGGCTAATAGACTATGCCGTGGAAACTAATGGCCAGGAACATCTGGTATTGGTAAAAGGGGAATGGTCCAAAGACGAAGCAGTCTTTGTACGCATGCACTCTAGCTGTGTGACCGGTGATATTTTTGGAAGTTGTCGTTGCGATTGCGGTGCTCAACTCCACAAGTCTATGGAAATGATCGAGAAAGAAGGAAAAGGTGTTATCGTCTACCTGAATCAGGAGGGACGTGGCATTGGCCTGTTAAATAAATTAAAAGCCTACAAATTGCAGGAACAGGGTTTAGATACGGTGGAAGCAAATGTAGAGTTAGGATTTAAAGTAGATGAGCGGGACTACGGGGTGGGTGCACAGATTTTACGTGATCTCGGTATCCGGAAAATTCGTTTAATCACCAATAACCCGAAAAAACGGGCCGGCCTCATTGGTTATGGGCTAGAAATTGTAGAAAATGTTCCGATTAACATACCCAGCAATCCCCATAACGAAAATTATCTCAATGTAAAGCGTGATAAGATGGGGCATTCCATCTCGTGATGAAAATAAAATCTTCGACCATTTTTAATAATTTAGTTTGAATGGTCCTGGTTTGTGCCAAGTTTCTATTTCACGGCAAGAGGATCGTCATCCGCAGATTCCAGCGCTTATGCGGTGCGAACTAATTGCCTACTGATTGACTACCATCCTAAGTGGATCCAGACTAGTCGGATAGACAGCACTCTAAAAAAGAAGTAAGGTTATTGTCAATGGCAAAGATGATCAAACGGATAGCACAGCCAGCGCATCTGTCTCTGACTCTGCCACTTTAAAAAGGGTGTGCAAACGGGTGATGAGAATGAGCTCGTTAATCTTTTTATTCATGTTATAAAGAACCGCCTCGCCCCCACCTACGCGGGCTTTAGTAAGCAACTGAATAAGGGTATTGAGTCCGCTGCTATTCATGTAGGCCAACTGATCGAGATTAATGGCCCAGCGGTTACAATTTTGCTTTGCTAGCGTGTCCGCCTCTTCAAGCAGAGCAATTGCCTGACTTTTTTCGATGAGATTACCGCTAAGGCTAATCACTGCATACTCTCCATTGTTGGCAACGGAATATTCAAAAACCATAGTCTATTTTTTAAAATGTTGGCAGGTGCCGTTTTCACTCAGAGTGCGACACTTAGCGAAAAAGTTAAGTGAATGATGTAATACTTTAAAATTAAGCATTTCTTCCGTACTTCTTTGAATTTGCATAATTCGCGGATCGCAAAACTCTACCACCCTTTCACAGTCCGTACAAATCAGGTGATCGTGCTGTCGGTATTTGTAGGCTTTTTCAAACTGAGCCATGTTTTTACCAAACTGATGTTTGATAACCAAGCCGGCATCCAGTAAGATCTCAATGTTATTGTAAAGCGTAGCGCGACTCACCCGGTACTTTTTATTCTTCATCATCAGGTACAAACCTTCGATATCAAAATGCCCTTCGTGTGAATAGATTTCATTCAAAATCGCGAAGCGCTCTGAAGTCTTTCTGTGTTTGTTCTCCTCTAGGTAATCTGTTAAAATCTTGACAACAGCATCCTTGGTCTCCTGACTCATAACTAAGTGTCTAAATTACATAAAATCTCTGCCAAACCAACTATTTGCCTGCGCTTAATTTTCCCTTAAAACCTGTTGAAATACTCCCCTTGCTTCTTTACAACTCTCCAAAAAAAACAAGTACTTTCGCCGATATGCAATTCGGCATTTGCCTTTTAAGTCTGGTTCCCTGTCGCAGAGAACCTAGTGGTACCAGCGAAATGGTGACACAACTTCTTTTTGGAGAGCACTATACGGTCAGAGAACAGAAAGAAGACTGGTACAAAATCATCACCGGCCCCGACCACTATGAATGCTGGATTAGCGCAAAGCAGCATGCGCCTTTGAGCCAGCGCCATTTTGAACTCCTCGGGTCCCAGGTCGTCCATTACGCTGGAGATTTGATTCAAATTGTGACGGACCTGAGCAGAGATATCCGATTCCCAATCAGTCTTGGTTGCGTTCTCCCTTTTTTGAAAGGGGATACCTTCCAGATTGAAGATCGCCAGTTTGCATTTGAAGGAAGTACAATTAAATCCGGCACAAAAGGGAGCGCTGCAAGCGTTTTGCAAACCGCTTATCTACTGCTGAATGCCCCATATTTGTGGGGAGGCCGCGGCCCATTTGGTATAGATTGCAGCGGCTTTACGCAATTAATTTACAAACTCAACGGTTATGCCCTTCCCCGCGATGCATCGCAACAGGTCAGTCTGGGTGAACCCCTCAGCTTTGTGGAAGAAGCCCGTGCGGGGGACCTGGCATTTTTTGACAATGAAGAAGGACGCATTGTCCATGTGGGCATTGTGATTGATCACCTACAGATTCTGCACGCCAGCGGAAATGTTCGGATTGATAAATACGACCATTATGGTATTTTTAATGGAGAAACCGGACGTTACAGCCATTCGATGCGAGTCATAAAGCGGGTGCTTCCAGATCAGGACTAATCCGCGCAAAACCTATTGTTTACAGGTACCGTTTAACGAAAGTCATCCCGCATTTGGAGGTTTCCCCCTTCTGACAGCTCGTCCTTGTCCCGATTTATTAGCCTAATCCAGATTCCGTTTTTCAGGACCGAGAAAATGAACGCATCAGCGTCCTGCTTTTTAAAATCTATTGCAGCCAGCTATCTTCTCCCTCTCTCACCAATTTAGAACTGAGAGAAGCTCGCTATAAAGATTTACACGAGAGGCATTAAAATTGCATCTTAACGTTAATGAAAGATTTTTACCTCTTTCTGATTTTGATCTTCATCATCAGTTCTTCCTGCGCCCGTTATAACCGCGTGGCAGTGGTTGTGCGCAATGATACAGGATTTAAGATTCAACGGTTGACCTTGCGATTTGGTGATAGTTTGCATATTGTCAAGGATCTGGGGAGGGGACAACGCAGTAGGGCCCTGAAAAGTAATCGCACTTTTGGAAAAGGTTTTGTAAAAGCCATACTGACTTCGGGCGACACCCTGCTCTGCTATCCCTTCAACCGTCATGGAGAAAAATTTTATTACGAGGGAAAAATTCTGGTCCGCCTTCAACTGCAGACGAGCCCATTGGGAGCCGACACCTTGGTGACGAAGAGCAGAAGGCGCTGGTTGTAGCTGGCATTCAGTTTGCTGCAATCTGTGAATGGACCACGCGAATGATGCTGCCCTATTACGACAAATTATCCGGCAACTCGCCGAACTGGATCTCCTCGTGAAAACACGACTGCATCAGTTTCTCAAAGGCCGCAGCAAAGATGAAATGAAAGATGTGCTGCGCGAACTAGACAAGGCCTCTCTTGAAATGTTATGTGAAATGTCGCTTCCAGATGAAGATTATGAAATCTGTCAGGCAGTGCAGGAAGTCCTCGGTGAAAAAAAATCCCTTTTGTAAATCCACCTATGTCTGTATCTTTAGCTTGCCGTGTTAATTAACTGCCGGTAAAAGTGCTGATATGGTATTTATACGTTTTACTTTTTTAGTGTTGATAGGGGGACTTAGTTTTTCTGCTTCCGCGCAGTTAAAGACAAAAGAACTGGCCGGGAAATGGCTTTACCTGCGGGGTTCTGGGGGCATTACCGGAAAGGGTCCTGGTTTTAGGCCAGAAGATAAAGTGATCTACCATTTTAGCAAAAACGGGCAAGTTCGTCATTGTCAAAAAGGGAAACCAAAAGAAACACAGCGCTTTACCCTCAGTAAAGCAGGCGACTCCGCTGATTCACTGTACAGGACGCAAATCAATTATTCAAATGGACATACACAACTAGCGGGCATTAAAGCAGATACGCTCTATCTGAAAGACAGCATGGCTGATGGATTTGAATTGGTACTGCTGCGCAATTAGGGTTTTTTAGAGAGCCATTCACAGATCCAAACGCAGAACTAAAATATTAAATTAATTTTTAGTTAGAAATAATTTTTCAAACTTGTAAAGCCGGGAAAGACTTGTACCTTCATAAGGGAGCTATCTAATAAACATGACGGTAATGAAACTGCTGGTAGTAGAGGACGAAGTAAAAACAGCAAATACTTTAAAAAAAGGTCTGGAAGAAAAGGGTTATGAAGTACATGTTGCCAATGAAGGGGAAACCGCATTTGAACTGGCTACTCGGCATCGCTTTGATTTAATTATCTCCGACGTGGTGATGCCTCGTCTGAATGGTATTGATTTCTGTCGGAAACTTAGGGAAAATCAAATCAACACACCCTTAATTATGCTGACAGCTTTGGGCATGACGGAAGATAAAATCAGAGGTTTTGATGCCGGAAGCGACGATTATATGGTGAAGCCGTTTGATTTTAAGGAATTGCTCGCCCGCATCCGCGTGCAACTCAATCGCCATTACGGCAAGTCAGCAGAAACCAGTGAATTACTTTATGCGGATATCCGTATTAATTTAATCACAAAAGAAGTTTTCCGTTCCTCCCAGCTAATCACGCTCACCGCAAAGGAATATGCATTGCTTGAATTTTTCATGCGCAATGCAGGAAGGGTGATCAGTAAAGAAGAAATTGCCGAAAAAGTATGGGACGTAAATTTTGATACGGGCACTAACATCATTGAGGTATACGTGAGCTATTTGCGAAACCGTATTGATAAAGATTTCAAAACCAAGGTCATTCATACAAAAAAGGGAATGGGCTATATTTTCAGAGAAGAAAAATAGTATGCAAATCAGAACGAGACTTACCCTTCAATTTATTATTGTAGTAAGCCTAATTATTGCTCTCAGCTTTGGCATTATTTATTACTCTTCCAGTGTATACCGGCACAACGAATTCTATCAGCGTCTCGAAAGTAAAGCGAATGCC
>CALPON020000087.1 GCA_943325195.2 Sphingobacterium thalpophilum
CACCTTCAAGTCTATCATTAATTTTATAGCGGCAAATAGACATGAAAGACAGCACCTTTGCTTGCCTGTGACTCAGCAATTATCAATCCCCCATGATTTTCTGTAATTTTTTTGCAGATGGCCAAGCCGATACCGGTTCCTTTGTATACATCCTAGGTCAGAGTTCTTAGGACTGGCCGTAGAAAAAAGAAGGTAATCCTCATCGAACCAAGTGCTGGCCTTCGAAAATCCACAGGTCTGATAGCGGGCCGTGAACTGCAGAATCGTAAGCGCTCTTAAAAAAGTTAATGAGCTGTTTAAAGTTGCGTAAAAAAAGTGTAAAAACAAAATTAAAGACTAGTAGTTGCTGCTTCAGTTTAGCGTCGATTTGAGCAGGCCAGAGAGCAGGAGGCTACCATGGGAAAATGTGCATGTACATTATCCGACTAAGTTTGTAATTTTTGTAGGAGAAAAGAATAATCACACCCATGATGATGAAAGTGGTGGCAAGTGTGCTGACTGCGGGAAACACATAATAACAAAGTAAAAAGGTGATCAGTCCCTGAATAACCGCAAGGCCATAACTCAGATACATGGCACCAAGGAAATAACCGGGTTCACGATCAAAGCGATAATCACAGACCGAACAACGTTCTTTCATTTCTGGAAATTTCAGCAGGTGAGCCGGCTTTTCAAATACTTGCCCTTGTCCGCATTTTGGACAGCGCTCATGAAGGATTGACAGGATGCGGTTCTTATTTGCAACAGGAGCCATGATACAAAGATAGTTGGATAGACATATAAAAAGAACAAAAGAAGAAATAAAACACCACGTTGGGCTTGAAGCTTATCATATTTCTTGCAAGTAGATATTCCCAATTTTTTTCAGCGGACGGCGACATAGTTGGTAATTTCTGTTGAAAAAGAAAGCCCTTTCCAAAAATTTGGAAGGGGCTGAACGAACTTTTTTGCGGAGACTGAGAGATTCGAACTCTCGATACAGTTACCCGTATACAAACTTTCCAGGCTTGCTCCTTCAACCACTCGGACAAGTCTCCAGTTTTAGGCCTGCAAAGATAAGTAATTTCAGAGACTTTCGGAAATGAGGGCGCTTTTGCGTTAAAAAAAGCTGAATAGTTAGGCCGCCAGTTGCAGAACACGTCGGAGGTAGGAGCTGAGCTTTGCTTTGTCATCAGGTTTCTCGATGTGGTCAAAAGCGCCGAGTTGTAGTGTGTCATAAATAATTTTTTCATCCAGCCGGTTCGAATAGATAATAACAGGAACATCGGCCAGATGCGCCATTTTTTTGATCTGGAGCAGGCATTCTTTCCCGTTTACCGGAGTCATATTCAGGTCCAGAAAAATATAATCCGGGGCATCATTTTTCTTTTTATTCAGATGTCGGAGCGCTGCCTGGCCATCATGAATGGTTTCAAGACGGATGCTGGCGTCCAGCCCATGAAGGGCCTGTTCAAAAAAAGCACGATCATCTTCATCATCGTCGATTAGGTAGCAGTATGGTCGGCCGTTAGTCATGGACGAATTTTTCATACTATCTGCAAATTTCAGACCAGTGTGTGCACTCCCATTGTGAAGGCCGTGGGGAATAGCTATCTTTAAATCCCGCATGTTACCTACAGAACATACATATCTGAGATTAAGTGAATTGGCCTTGAAGATCGATGAGGTCTTTCGGCGCCAGTTTGCATCGGAAGTTTATTGGGTAGTTGGCGAAATTTCGGGACATAAATTTTATGGCGGACAGGCTAGGCATTATTTTGAATTTATAGAAAAGACGGAGCGCGCGCACGATCCGGTAGCCAAATTTAGGGCAGTGGCCTGGTCCAGTGGCAGCGAAAGTATCCGCCTATTTGAAGAAGTCACGCGTCAAAAATTCACAAACGGTATTCAGGTGCTTGCAAAAGTTAAAGTCGAGTACCATGCCGTTCATGGATTAAGTTTGGTGCTGCAAGAGGTGGATCAGTTTTTTACGCTTGGTAATCTTGAACGCCAACGTCTTGAAATTCTGCAGCGTCTGCTTGCCGAAAATCCCGATACCATTGTTAAGCAGGCTGAAGACTATCTGACTCGCAATAAATCCCTCCCTCTGGCCGCTGTCCTGCAGCGTCTTGCCGTTGTTGGTTCTCCTAATTCAGAAGGTTTTGTGGATTTTATGCATACGCTGGAAAACAATGAATTTAACTACCGGTTTAGCTGCGATCTTTATCAGACATCTGTACAGGGTACCTTTGCTGAATCAGAGCTGGTGCAGACGATGGTGAGTGTTTATGAATCGGGAAAATCTTACGATGCCGTGGTCATTATTCGCGGAGGGGGTGCGCGTACCGACTTTCTTGTATTTGATACGTATCGTCTGGCTCGCGCGGTTGCCCGTTTTCCCATTCCAGTCATCACGGGTATCGGACATCATAAGGACGTGAGCATCACCGATATGATGGCTCATACTAGCACCAAGACGCCCACCAAAGCGGCAGAATTGATCATTAGTCATAATCGCAGTTTTGAAAACGAAGTCCTCAATCTTCAACGTGATTTGGTAATCAGGACTCAAAAAATTCTCGCAGCGGCAGATACTGAAATTCAAAGCTCCAAATTGCTGATTGTTGACACTTCTCGCCGACTGCTGCGCGCCTATTCAGATGGTCTTGCCGACAGTCGAGAAGGGCTGAAGGCTGCCTTTAAGGCTATCCTGAACCAACAGCGCATGGCTTTGCAAATGATAGGCAGACAGCTTTCGTCACAGCCTCTATTGCTTACACAGAAAAGAGAAGCAGACCTTTTGCGGATTATCGCACTCCTGCGAAGTGCTTGTCAGGTTTCCCTATTAAGACAGTCCGAATCACTGATTCAGGCGGATCGGATTATTCGCGTCATGCATCCAGATAATGTGCTGAAGAAGGGCTTTGCAATTTTATCGCGACAAGGAAAAATCATTAGTGATGATACTGAAATTAAACTAAATGAGTTGTTAACGGTGACAACCGAACACTTTCAAGTAGACACACTTGTAAAAAATAAAAGAGAAAAAGATGAAAGATCTGAGTTATGAAGAGGCCTATAAGGAATTAAAACAAATTGCCTTAGAAATTGAAAATGAATCAGTCTCCGTGGATGTCTTGGCAGCCCGTGTTAAAAGGGCTTCTGAACTGATTACCTACTGTCAGTCAAAACTGCGTGCAACCGAACAGGAAGTAAACAATATTATAAGACAAATGGATAATAAGCCGATTCAGGAATAACTACTTTTGAAGAGCACCCCAGACGCCCAAGGGAAGATTAATTCCTGAGGTGGCAGGCAAAAACAATTCACCGATACTCAAAGTGGATTGGTTTTTTTCGGCATAGGTCTGCAATAAATTCTGAGGCACCAATGCCGAAAAACCGAGTGAGTAGGCGTTCAAAATTAGCAGATGCTCCTTTGGGTCCAGTAACTGAAGCACGCTGTCCATCATTTCCGCAATATTGTCCTCGAGCTGCCATTTTTCACCGTTCGGACCATGGCCAAACGCCGGTGGGTCTAATATAATGCCTTGATAATTACTCTCACGGCGGATTTCTTTTTTAACAAATTTAAGAGCATCATCAATCATCCAGCGAATATTATCGAGACCGGACTTCTGCATGTTTTCGTTCGCCCAAGTGACCACCTGTCGAATGCTATCCACATGTGTCACTTCTGCACCTGCGGCTCGCGCAGCAAGAGAAGCGCCACCCGTATAGGCAAAGAGATTCAGAAAGCGTGTTTGTTTTTTTGGCGAAAGAAAATCATGAATTTTTTTCCAGTTAACAGCCTGCTCAGGAAAAACACCGACATGTTTGAAGGAAGTCAGTCCCAGGCGAAAGGTGATTTTTGAATCAGGGGCGGTGTTATAGGAAATCGTCCACTGATCGGGCATCGTCTTTAGTTTTTTCCATTCCCCTGCACTGGAGGAGCGCGGAATAAACTTAACATGTGCCAGTTTTTCCCACTCACTTTCCGATTTCATGCGGCGCCATACAGCCTGCGGTTCAGGACGGATGGTCACGTATTTGCCGAAACGCTCGAGTTTTTCAAAATCACCACAATCAATGAGTTCGTAATCTTCGAAATTGAGCGGACTGAGTAATTGCATATAGAGGATAAAAGCACGAATTTAAACAATTAAGGGCAGGTGATTAGCAAAATAAAAGACAATAAAGGCGAAGGACGGGGATTAAAATAAATTCGTGAAAATTAACGCGTGCAAAAACAACGAAATTCACCATTGATTTCCATTAACTCCGTCTTTTTTTTGTTGGGATTCTTAGCGGTATTTGACAGGATTTCGATGCCAATCCTCAAGACACATTTGAACTGCGTCAGTTTCAATCACAAGTGGTCGATTGTGCGCGAATTATTCTTATTTTCAACCTTGGTCTCAGTGCCAGAAAAATAGAGGCTTAAAAAATAAAGATGAAAAAACACACATCCGGTTTTCTGTGCGCTTGCCGAGAGGCCTCTTTTTTTTCGCAGCAGCAGGCCTATAAGCGATTTTTAATGAAGATGGGCGCTCTTACCATTTTCCAGGACCTTGCAGCCGTTCGCGCCAAAAATGTGGATTCGGACAACGAACACGGGTCCAACCTTTTCCCGAAAAAACGAGGTACGAGTTTTATCCTGCATAAAGCATTACAAGGGTCTCTGAAAGTGCAGAGTTGCGTTTCTGCCAAATTCAAAAATCGTACGCTAGCTGCTACTGCTGCAGGGAAAGGGCTAGCACAGACGATTGATGTTTCTTATCAATTAAAATAATATGACTGATAGACGAAAATTTATAAAATGGTCCGCTACGTTCTTATCTGCTTTTGCATTTAAAAAAACAGAAGCCGTTAATCTAATCGCTGTGCCCGAAACTAAAATCAAACCAATTGTCCTAAGTACTTGGCGATTCGGATTACAAGCGAATGCCGAGGCCTGGAAAGTATTAGGTAAGGGTGGGGCGGCACTGGATGCTGTCGAAAAAGGGGTCATGCTCACAGAGGCGGATCCAACAGAAAGAAGCGTGGGCTATGGTGGTAGACCTGATCGTGATGGCCGTGTTACACTCGATGCGTGCATAATGGATCACCTGATGAATATTGGTTCGGTCGCTTCTCTTGAGCACATCATGCATCCGATTTCCGTTGCCCGCGCCGTAATGGAAAAAACGCCGCACGTGATGCTCGTTGGTGATGGTGCTTTGCAGTTTGCAGTGTCACAGGGTTTCAAAAAAGAAAATTTATTGACTCCGGAATCTGAGGCGGAATGGAGAGAATGGTTAATAAAGTCGGAATACAATCCGAAAGTGAATGTTGAAAATCACGACACTATTGGTATGATTGCATTGGATGCGGAAGGTAATCTCAGCGGGGCCTGCACGACCAGCGGTATGGCCTTTAAAATGCATGGCAGAGTAGGGGATTCGCCCATTATTGGAGCGGGACTATACATAGATAATGAAGTGGGCGCGGCTACGGCAACTGGTCATGGAGAAGAGGTGATCCGCATCGCAGGTTGTCACACCGTGGTTGAATTAATGCGGCAAGGGCATTCACCCGCTGAAGCCTGTAAAAAAGCTGTGCAACGGATCATCGGCAGCGCTAAAAAAAGGAATAAAGATTTAAAGGATATACAGATTGGTTTTATTGCTATTAATAAAACAGGTCAGCATGGTTCGTATTGCTTACAAAAAGGGTTTCAATATGCAGTGCAAAGTCCCCTCATCAATAATATATTAGTAGACGCACCCAGTTTAATATGAAGCGCCTGCTTGAAATCGCTGTTTTTAGTGAAGAAAGTGCCGGCGTCGCGGCAGAATTCGGGGCAGACCGACTTGAACTCTGCACCGATTATCGGGCTGGTGGCATTTCGCCAAAATTGGAGCTCGTCAAACGCGTTCGCAAATTATTTCAGGGCCCCTTACATGTGATTGTTCGCCCGCGGGGTGGTGACTTTTTTTATACAGCTGCTGAGGTTTGGGCGATGCAGGAATATATTTTAGCTTGCAAACAGGTGCAGGTAGATGGTTTTGTGCTGGGAGCCTTGACTGCCAGTGAGAAAATCGACTGGACCGCCTGTGAGGTACTAAGGCAGGCAGCAGGAGATCTGACCTGCACCTTTCATCGGGCCTTTGATCGGCTTGCTGACAAGCGCGCCGCGCTTCAGGAATTAATTACAAATGGGTTTGACAGAGTACTGACAAGCGGAGGTGCCGCTACAGCTTTGGAGGGACTTTCGGTATTGACGGAATTGCAATTAGAATTTGGAAAATCAATAACTTTAATGCCTGGAGGTGGTATCCGTTCATCTAATGCAAAAAAACTTTTAGAGACCGGCTGCCAAGAATTTCACAGTGCTGCTTGCGGAGTAATTCCCGGAGAAGTAGATAGCGCTGAATTAATAACGCTTCGAAAAATTTTTGAATAAATGAAAAAAATAGTCTTTTTTTTGCTCAGCTGCTGCGGGGGCTTTTCCGCTCAGACATTTGGCACTTATGTCAATCCATTTATTGGCACCGGTGGTCACGGCCATACCTTTCCCGGCGCAGTATTGCCATTTGGCATGGTACAGTTAAGTCCTGATACCAGAGTTGACGGAAGTTGGGATGGTTGCAGCGGCTACCATTATAGTGATTCGAAGATTTACGGTTTTACACATACCCATTTAAGTGGCACCGGCTGTAGTGATTTCGGAGACATTCTCATTATGCCATACATTGGCGCGCAGAGTGTCGACCCAGCTGTCTACAGTTCCCAGTTTAAACATCAAACTGAGAAAGCTAGTCCGGGTTACTACGAAGTACAACTCGAAGATGATCAGATTAAAGCCGAGTTAACAACCACCAACCGGGTCGGAATTCACCGCTATACATTTCGTAAGTCAGCAGATGCAAATATTGTTTTGGATCTATTGCACAGGGATAAATTAATAGAAAGTATGATTGGTCTGCCGGACAGCGTCACTATCACCGGATGGCGCATTAGTGAAGCCTGGGCCAAACATCAAGTTGTTTACTATGCGGTGAGGTTTTCGCGGCCCTACAAAAAAAGAGAGATTGCCAACAACGGTAAGTTTATTGTGAAATATGGTAAATTTAAAATCCGACCGGAAAGCGGGGTGTTTACTTTCGACCTGAGCGATGGAGAGCCCCTGCTTGTGAAAGTAGCTATATCGCCCGTAAGTGTGGATGGTGCGCTGAGAAATTTAAACGCAGAAGCCCCTCATTGGGATTTTGAAAAATATAAAACGGAGGCGGCAAACATCTGGGAAAAGCAATTAGCAAAGATTGAAATCAGTGAAAAAGATCAAGACAGGCGGACTGTTTTTTACACCGCATTGTATCATGCCAGCATTCATCCTTCTCTTAACATGGATGTGGACGGACAATTTCGTGGACGGGACGATAAAATTCATAAAGCAGATGGTTTTAGTAATTATTCTGTTTTTTCTTTGTGGGATACTTACCGGGCATTTCATCCGCTCATGACGATAATTGATCAAAGAAGGACCTCTGATTTCATGCAGTCGTTTCTGGCGCAATATCAGCATGCCGGCCGTTTGCCAGTTTGGGAACTAGCTGCCAATGAAACAGATTGTATGATTGGTTTTCATTCCGTCTCTGTCTTGGCCGATGCCATTACCAAACGATCGGGTAGCGTCGATCGTCTAAAAGCTTTTGATGCCATGCTTGCTGCAGCATCCTATTCGGGTTTTGGTAGTCCTGAATTTAATAAAAAGGGATTTTTGTCCGTAGAGGACGAGAGTGAAAGTGTGAGTAAAACTTTAGAGTATTGCTATGATAACTGGTGTATTGCGAAGACAGCAGAGTTCTTGGGTAAAAAAGAGGAAGCAGCTCTGCATTACCGGCGCTCACTTGGTTACCGCCAGCTCTTTGACGCAAGCACAGGATTTATGCGTCCCCGCAAAAACGGCAACTGGCTCAGTCCTTTCTACGCAAACGAAATCAATAATCATTTCACGGAAGGTAATAGCTGGCAATATTCGTTTTATGCGCCGCATGATGTATCGGGACTCATCAATCTGCATGGCGGAAAAGAAAATTTTGAATTAAAACTAAACGAACTGTTTTCAACGAGTTCCAAAACGCGTGGACGTGAACAGGCAGATGTAACGGGCCTTATCGGTCAATACGCGCATGGCAACGAGCCGAGTCACCACATGGCTTTTCTTTATAATTTTGTGGATAAGCCTGAAAAGGCCTCTGCGCTTGTAAAAAAGATAGGTGCCGACTTTTATAAAAATGCGCCAGATGGTCTGATCGGAAATGAAGACTGTGGACAAATGAGCGCCTGGTATGTATTTAGTGCTCTGGGTTTGTACCCAGTCTGTCCGGGTGACGGCCGATACGTGCTAGTCCAGCCTCAAATGGAAGAAAGTAAGATACATCTGGAGAACGGAATGACATTTACTCTTTCTGCAAAAGCCGATATAAATGCTAAGTGGACCGCTTTAAAATTAAACGGTAGTCCCGCTCCTGCAACGGAACTTTTGCATAGCGACCTAATGAAAGGTGGACGACTTGAATTTGTTTTTAGTGCAGCCGAGCCCTCGCAATTGGTTTCGCCGATTTCTACTCTGAAGGTTCCGCCGCCGGCAGATGTGCCATTAATTCAAAGCGCTTCGCAAGTTTTTAAAGGGACTTTGACAGTCACACTGGCGCCCTTGTTTAATAAGACCGATAAAGTGCTCTATCGTTTGGATGCTTCGCCAGAAACTGTTTATACCCAGCCACTGATTCTGGATAAGACTTCGCAAATCACAGCGCGTGCGGTCTCCGGCGCAGACACTAGCGCAATGACCTCCGCGATTTATTATAAATTAAAGAATGACTATCTGGTTAAATTAGTCTCCACCCCCAACTCCCAGTATGCCGCGGACGGTCCTCAAAGTTTGGTGGATGGTATGCCATTGGAGACGGACTGGCGAAAAGGGAACTGGCTTGGGGTACAGACTGAAAATTTTGAATGCACGGTTGATTTGCTTGTCAAGAAGACTGTTCAGGAAGTTTCTTTATCGTGTTTGCAAGATTCCCGCTCTTGGATTCTATTTCCGACTTCTTTGCAAGTTTTTGGCTCTGCTGATGGAAAAAAATACACCCTGCTGGGAGAATTTAAAAATGAGGTGCAGACAGAGGATAATGTCGTCAATGTTAAAGATTTAAAAGTAAAGTTAAGCGGGCCGGCGGAAGTTCGACATCTGAAAGTCGTTGCAACGCAGTATGGCACCTTGCCTGCGAATCATGCGGGAAAAGGCGGCGATTCCTTTATTTTTGCAGGCGAGCTGGACATCCGCTAGGGATGCCAAATTTTGTATCTTTGTAAGGACAAGAAAGAATGATTTTTAAAGGAGAATATTGCAATAGCCTCACTACTTACTCACGATTCAAGACGCGTGAAGTAATTATTGGGGATTTAAAAATGGGGGCCGAGAATCCCATTCGTGTTCAAAGCATGACAACTACCGATACAATGAATACGCTGGCAACAGTGGAACAAAGTATTCGCATGATTGAAGCTGGTTGTGAACTTGTGCGCATTACCGCACCCAGTATGAATGAGGCCAAAAATCTTGAAATCATCAAGAAGGAACTCGTAGCAAGGGGTTATAACACGCCCATTTGTGCGGACATCCATTTCACTCCCAATGCTGCGGAATTTGCTGCACGGGTGATTGAAAAAGTGCGTGTGAATCCGGGCAATTACGCAGATAAGAAGAAATTTGAAACGATTGATTACACCGATTCTGCCTACCAAGATGAACTAGAGCGTATCCGCAGCCGCTTCACACCGCTAGTTAAAATCTGTAAAGAGTATGGGACAGCGATGCGCATCGGCACCAATCATGGAAGTTTGAGTGATCGCATTCTCAGTCGCTACGGTGATACGCCGCTGGGCATGGTGGAGAGTGCGCTTGAGTTTTTACGAATCTGCGAGGAAAATAATTATTACAACATTGTCATCTCCATGAAGGCGAGTAATACGCAGGTCATGGTACAGGCTTACCGTTTATTGGTGGCCAAAATGATTGCCACGGACCGCCATTATCCGCTACATCTGGGTGTGACTGAAGCGGGTGATGGCGAAGATGGACGAATTAAATCCGCTGTGGGTATTGGCGCCTTGCTCGAAGATGGACTAGGTGATACCATTCGTGTGAGTCTGACGGAAGAGCCGGAATTTGAAATACCTGTTGCAAAAGCTTTGGCGGATCGATATACGGCGCGTGCAAACCATCCAGCTATTCCTCAAATTAATGGGGAATTACCATACGATCCGTTTGAATACAAGCGAAGGACTTCACGCGAAATTATTAATCTGGGCGGACACCAAATTCCCCGTGTGATTGCGGACTTCAGTATGCGCGAAGAAATTTCTGCTGCTAGCTTATCGGCGGTAGGTTATAATTATTCTGTTCCGCTTGATAAATGGAATCTTCAGGAAATGGCCGTGGATTATGTCTTTGCGGGAGACCGTGCCGTGGATTTTGAAATCCCTGGCACTTTAGGAATTATATATAATTCAGATACTTGGTATACAAAATCTTCTGCAGAGCGCGCCTATCCGTTGTTTTGCGGGGAAGAATATTTTCGTGCCGAACAGCGCTCAGCTTTTTTAAATTTTGTTGCAGTGGATTTAAAAACACTGACGAGTGATTTTATCACGAAAGTTAAAAGCGAAAAAAATGTCTGCCTGATTCTTGATTCTTTTAATGTGCACACCCTGCCCGAACTTCGTCGGATGGCGATTGAATTGACGCAGCAAGGATGTCAGCTGCCAATGATTATTAAAGTCAACTATAAAGACTTACCGGAATCAGATTTCCAGTTATACAGTAGTACCGACCTAGGCGGTTTATTGCTGGATGGATTTGGCGATGGCATCTGGATTAAACAGAAAGAGTGCGTGAGTCCGCGGGTCGCCAACAGCACCGCCTTTGGCATCCTTCAGGCCACACGGACGCGTATTAGTAAAACAGAATACATCTCGTGTCCAAGTTGCGGCAGGACCTTATTTGACTTGCAAGAAACGACGCAGAAAATACGTGAGCGGACCGACCACCTGAAAGGACTTAAAATTGGAATCATGGGCTGTATCGTTAACGGGCCGGGCGAAATGGCGGATGCAGATTACGGTTACGTGGGCACAGGTCCTGGCAAAATCAGTCTTTACAAAGGCAAGGAGGTCGTGAAAAAAAATGTGACCAGTGAAACTGCGGTCGATGAACTCATTGATTTAATCCGTGAGCATGGCGATTGGGTGGAGAAGGAGATGATTAATTGA
>CALPON020000088.1 GCA_943325195.2 Sphingobacterium thalpophilum
ATTTCGACAGAACATACTTTTGAGAAGGACACGATTGATGTATCGAAGGTTAAATTATTATTGGTTGCCATGGTTGAAAAACTGGCCTTTCAATTACGTCAGGAAGGCTGGCTAGCATCCACTGTGCACATACGGATTCGTTACGCCAATTTTGACACCCAGAATAAACAGTGTAAAATCTCCTATACTTCGTGTGATCATTTAATGATAAAACAGGTGAATGATTTGTTTGACAAGACCTATGACCGAAGGATGCGACTGCGATTAATTGGTTTGAAATTCAGCGGGCTCATCCGCGGGGCGTATCAGATTAATTTATTTGACGATACTACCGAGCAGGTGGCCTTGTACCAAGCAATTGACAAGTTAAAGCGGCGATTTGGTTTTAATGCGGTGGTGCGCTGCGCCGGTATGGGTGCTGAACTTCATAAAGATTAAATGTATCTCAATTGTCATAGTTATCACAGTCTCCGTTACGGCACCATCCCTATTGAGGAGTTGGTAGCGTGTGCTCAAAAGCTGGAGGTAAGTGTGCTGGCCTTGACCGATATTAATACGATTACTGGTGTTTATGATTTTATAAAAGCATGCCGTGCTGTTGGAATAAAGCCGTGTGTGGGCATGGAGTTTCGTGAAGACGGTCGTTTACTCTTTATTGCCCTTGCAAAAAACAAAAAAGGTTTTGCGGAGATTTGTGAATTACGGACCCATCATAATTTAAATAAGACACCGGTAGCGCCGGTAGCTCCTACTTTTCAGGATGTTGTCGTGATTTATCCCATGTCTTCTGTTCCTGAACAATTGCGAGCGAATGAGTTCATAGGTATTCAGTCACATGAACAAACTAAACTGATACAAGTTCGCTGGCGGCCTTTCTTGTCAAAGATGCTGGCCTTATGGCCGGTGACGATTCGCAGCAAAAAAGAATTCAATCTCAACAAAATCATGTCGGCAATGGACCGTAACATTCTTCTTTCGCGGCTTCGAGAGGAAGAGCATTGCCGGTTGGAGGAGCAGATGGTGGAGAAAGGTGTTTTTCAAAATGCTTTTGCTGGTTATCCCGAATTTGTGCAGAGGGCTGAGGAGGTTCTTTTGGCATGCGACATGGAATTTGAGTTTAGAGTTCCGCGTAATAAAAAGTGTTATACCTCGTCACAGGATGAAGATGAAAAACTTCTGGAGTCACTCGCCTTAAAGGGTCTTGAAAAAATATATGGTCCCGACAATAAAGCGGCCGAAGCAAGGGTTCAGAAGGAGTTAGCGATTATTCGTCAGTTAAATTTTTCGGCGTATTTTTTAATAAACTGGGATATTGTTGAATACAGTCGAAAAAACGGCATGCCACATGTGGGCCGGGGCAGCGGGGCCAATAGCATTGTCAGTTATTGTCTAGGAATTACAGCTATTTGTCCCCTTGAATTAAATCTTTATTTCGAGCGATTTCTAAATCCTGGCCGTAGCAGTCCCCCCGACTTTGACATTGACTGGAGTTGGCAGCACCGCGATACCATTCTAAGTTATATTTTTGAACGATTTGGCAAGGGTCATGTGGCTTTTTGCGGGACGATTGGTCAGTTTAAATACCGTTCCATCATACGTGAATTGGGAAAGGTGTTTGGATTAGCGAAAGAAGAGATGGATTTTATGATTCGTACCCGTGATGAGGAGCACACTAAAAACAGCGTGACCAAACTGGTGTATGAATACGGTAAGATGCTGGAGGGCTATCCCAATATGCGGAGTATGCATGCCTGCGGTATTTTGATTTCGGAAGAACCTTTAAATCAGTATACCGCTCTGGAAATGCCGCCGAAGAGCTTTCCTGTGGTACAATTTGATATGCACATTGCAGAAGATGTGGGTTACGAAAAGTTTGATATTCTTAGTCAGCGCGGTCTGGGTTCTATTTATGACTGTATCCAATTAATAAAAAAGAACCGCGGAGAAACGATTGTGATAGAAGATATTACCTTGAGTAAAGACCATCCTTTATGTAACAATCTTCTAAAAAATGGCCGTACGATTGGTTGTTTTTATGTGGAGAGTCCTGCTATGCGTGGTTTACTGCGCAAGTTAAAATGCGATGCGTATCCGATATTGGTTGCGGCGAGTTCCATCATTCGTCCCGGTGTGGCAGAAAGTGGCATGATGGGTGAGTATGTTTTCCGTCACAATCATCCCGATAGGTTCGATTATTTTCACCCGGTATTCAAAGAACAGCTGGAAGATACTTACGGACTGATGGTCTACCAGGAGGATGTGATTAAAATTGCGCATCATTTTGCGGGACTTGATTTGAAAGATGCTGATATTTTGCGGCGGGGCATGAGTGGAAAAACCCGTTCGAAAAAAGAATTTGAGGGTGTACGCGATCGGTTTTTTTCAAACTGTAAAAGTCTGGACTATCCAGAGGCTCTCACTGCCGAGGTGTTCCGGCAGATTGAATCCTTTGCGGGATTTTCTTTTTGCAAAGCACATTCCGCGTCTTATGCGGTAGAAAGTTATCAGAGTTTGTACTTGAAGCTTCATTATCCCATTGAACACATGGTCGCAGTGATTAATAATTTCGGAGGATTTTATCGCACGGAAGTTTATATTCATGAAGCGCGCATGTCGGGAGCCACCATTCATTTACCCTGCGTGAATAAAAGTCAGTACCTCACCGATTTGGAAGGTGACGAGGTGTATCTTGGATTTGTGCATTTGAAAGCGCTGCCTAGCGATTTGAGTACCCGACTGGTAGAGGAACGGGAAAGTAACGGGCCCTATCTATCACTTGAAGATTTTATTAACCGTGTGCCCCTTGGCATCGAATCCTTGCAATTACTCATTTTCGGTGGTGCATTTCGCTTTACAAAGAAAAGTAAACAGGAACTCACCTTAATGGCACGTCTATACTTTCACCGTTTACAAAAGCGAGGCGGAAAAAAAACACCCTTACTTTTTCATGAACCGTCTAAAGACTACCAATTACCGCAGGTTCAGCGTTCTGTGTATGAGGATGCCTTTGATGAGATTGAATTATATGGTTTTCCGGTTTCTCATTCTCCATTTGAACTCTTAAAAACCAAGTACCGGGGTGAGATTTTTGCAAGCGATCTACCCGATCTGAGCAAACAAACGGTAAAAATGCTGGCGTATCTGGTGGCGATTAAAGATGTTCCGACCAAACGCGGCAATATGCATTTTGGCACTTGGATTGATGCGCGCGGCAATTATTTTGACACCACGCATTTTGCGAACAGTTTGAAAGACTCCCCTTTTAAAGGAGCGGGCTGTTATTTAATGCTGGGGCGTGTGGAGGTGGAGTTTGGGTTCCCATCTATTATTGTGACCCGCATGGAACGACTTCCGTTTATTCCAGACCCCCGGTATGAAAACGATGCAGAGCGCAGTTACCGCACGGTACAAAGTATGCAACCCGACCACAGCAAAACACATCGGGCGCCATACCCGATGATCGGAGAAGCGGGACTGCCAAGAAAAGCCATGGGAGAAGAACAAGAGATAGGCTTAAAAATCATCCACTACGAGCGCTCATCAAAATTTAGTTTGGGTGGAAAATAAAAAACAGCAATGTAGCTTACGCGGACATTGCTGTTCTTCCCTCTTTAATTTTTATTCCAGAATAATACGGTGGCAGGCTGAAACCTTCTCACCTGCTATACGAACACTATATAAACCTTTTACGAGTCCCGTGAGATTCAAATCACCTTCAATTCCTCTTATTTCCTTTTGCATCACTACCGCACCAGTCAGGTTCATTACTTCAATCAGACGCGTCCTTTCAGTTGAAAAAACCAATCTTACAAGCCCTGAAGAAGGGTTAGGAAAGACGCGGAGCAGAGCCATTTCAGAATAATGGGACAAGCCGGTGCAGGCATCCACTTCAACGGAAATCACCATGGTGTCTGTACAGTTATTATTATCGCGTCCAACTACGGTATAAGAAGCAGAAGGACCAGGAGGCACTGGATAAGTTCCGCCAATCACATTACCCGGATACCAGATAATATTATTCACCCCGCTTGCACTGAGGGTAATTTCTTCGCCCTCACAAACGGTGACTTGAGACGTTGCAATTTGCAAAACAACCGGTGGAAATACACCCACTGAAATAGTACCACTAGAAACACAATTATTAAATCCTGCACCAACTACCGTGTAAATTGCAGTGGCCGTCGGCGTAACTGTAATCTGCGGGCCTCCCTGTGAAAATCCGCTCCAGGTATAGGTAGCAGCACCGGCTGCGGTGAAGGTGATAGATTCACCAGGACAGACGTTGTTGACCAAACTTCCAATGCTAATAAACGGTGAAGGCAGCACATTTACCAAAACAGAGCTAGAAGATGAGCAACCATTAATAGCATTAACCCCTGTTACACTATAGACCGAACTTGTCCCGGGTGTCACGACAATACTGTTACTCTGAACAAAAGTACTCCACAAATAATTGCTGGCACCACTAACTGTGAGCGTACTGGAGAGTCCGGAGCAAAAACTAGTATTCCCATTAATCACCAATGTTGGCCCCGGTATAACACTAACACTCAATACTGCCTGACTACTGCAGTTGGCGGGACTAGAGAAACCTGTGACAGAGTATACCGTGCTGACAACAGGATTAGTAAGAATGACGGTACCCGTAGCGCCTGTGCTCCACGAATAGGTACTCGCCCCATTAGCAGAAATGGTATTATTTGCACCTTCACAACTTAAGGTATTTCCAGACACCGTAAGAATTGGAAAGGCATAAACAGAGACCGTACTGGTGGTTGAACCACTGCAACCGGTAAGTGTATTTGTTCCTGACACAGAATAAGTGGTAGCGCCGATGGACTGTGAGACGGCGGTAATGCTGCTACTGCTGCCAATTCCTGTCCAACTGTAACTATCAGCACCGGTTACAGTCAATGTAGAATTCTGATTTAAGCAAATTGCGGAATTACCAGTTACGCTTAAAGAAGGCAGTGGATTAACCGTCAAAACACGCACGGCAGTCCCAACACAATTATTAGTGGCACTCTTACCAGATACTACATAAGTAGTGGTGAGTGCAGGCGTTAAAGAAACGACAGCTGTCTGCGCACCGTCTGACCACGTATAAGTCGGAGCGCCGCTTGCAGTGAGAGTAATTGCGGTTCCGGCACAGATTCCGTTTGTACCACCGGCGATACTCAGTGTAGGTCCTGGTGTCACGTTGATGCCGACTGTCCCTGTAATTTTACAACCATTAACTGCGGTTGCTATGGCTGTATAAATGATGCTACTTTGAATTGCACTGGCTACGCTAGTTGACGACGATGGCGCATTTAAATAGGTTGAAGGAGACCAGCTGTAGGTCACGGTTGGACTCCAACGGTAAGCATCTCCGCTTGTACCTACGGACCAGGTCGAATTATTTCTACCTGGACTGAGGTAGGCAACCGACCCTGATCCATCCTGAATACCCTGCGAAGCTGCATACTGTCCCGTGTTGCGTGAAGTATGCACTTCAACCACGTTTGTAGTTTCATACAAGATGACTTGCGTGGTAACGGTTCCCGTATTCGACAACTGGAACTGTCCGTTCATCCAGTTGACAACAAATTTTCTGTTTGGTGCCGAACCGGACGTAAATGCGGTGATGGTGCCGGTGTTTAAAAAAGAAAGATTGCCATAAACAGCGCCGACGGAAGGTCGGCCGGCATTAAAATTCGGAAGGTTTAATCCATATCCATTAAAGGTATTTGGCACTATAGATCCAAAAGTCACAAAACCATTGGTGCTAATGGAACAGCCTGTATAATTCGAATTAAAAAAATTAAAAGAAAAGGGGATGTTCACAACATACCAGTTACCATCATCCAGCCAGCCACTTGAAACGCCAGTCACTACATTCCCATTGCTGCAGAGAGTCCCAACACCTGATGTCGGGGTAGGAATAGGTGAAAATGTAATTAAGCTGACCTCATAGACCGAACTGGTGGCGGCGGCCTGAAGATTGACCGCTGCCCCTTGACAGATAGAGGAACTGGATGCAGAAACGGTAATGGTACCAGCAGCCGGAAGCACGTTGACAGCAATGGAAGCCGTATTAGCCGGCCCGGTGCAGCCGCCGGGATTAGATCCACTCACAAGGTATGTGGTTGTGAAGGCTGGTGAGGCATTCACGCTGCCACCATTACTACTACTTAGATTGTTGTTCGGTGACCATGTGTAGGAGCTCGCTCCGGAAGCAACAAGTAAGATATTATTGCCTGCACAGATGGTAGATGTTGCACTGTTTACGGAAACGGTAGGAAATACAGCCACACTTAATGTCATTTCGTTTGACACTTGTGTCTGATTGGAAAACGTGCAG
The DNA here is from genome assembly GCA_943325195.2 of Sphingobacterium thalpophilum. Lineage (GTDB taxonomy): Bacteria > Bacteroidota > Bacteroidia > B-17B0 > Aurantibacillaceae > Aurantibacillus. The sequence continues at coordinate 6,344 of CALPON020000088.1, forward strand.
GTGTTGACCACCACATAGTAATAAATCCCTGAACTCAGGCTTGGCGTATTAAAAATTGTTGAAGTGGCAGCAGATACTGCGGTATACGGTCCCCCCGGGGATGTGCCAACCTGCCAGGTCTGTTGGATGCCCGGTAAGAAATTGGAATAAGGACTTCGGGTCAATGTAAAAGACTGTCCCGCACAAATACTTCCTGAGTTACTGGCCGTGATAGTTGAAGCGGTTACCGTACTACAATTTGGTGAAGTAAATTCATCAGCGCCAATATCAGGTGTGCTTGCATTCCGGACTTGTCCGTCGAAATCATTTGTTATACCAGCAATGGGCGTGCCCAAGTTATCTATTATTGCATTGGCAGCGGGCACTAAATGAAGATCATTTGTTGCAGTAAAGACAACAGGGATATTCTGTGAATTCTGATTATTACCAAAAGCAGTCTGCAAATTAGGAAGGGTATTGACTGTTGCACTGACGATTCGCGCAAGCACTCCTTGTGCCCCACTCGTTGTATAATTATTGTAGTTCATCACAGGGAATGCCGTTGCAGGTGCATCTGAATAAATGGCATAGGTTCTTGTACCCGTGAAGTTATACTCAATGTCAGAATAAAAAATAGTATTGACAACTTCAATATTAGTGGCTGTGCTGGCTGCGTAGAGAGCAGCGCTGATGCCTAAACTCGCATTACCGGTAATACTTGTACTTCCAGTCATGGCAATGCTATTATTGTAAAAGCGCAGCCCGCCTGATTGGCCTGCCCAGCCAATCCGCACACCTGCTGAAGCTCCGTTACCAAACAAGGTCCCCCCATTACTATTCACATCACTGATCATATTATTTGAAATCAGAATATTTGCGTTAAGATTATTGACCTGAATCTCCAATCCTACTGCGCCATAAGCCGAGAAACCAGTATAGTTAATTCCCGCTATTCGATTCGCCGTAATCGTAGAAGTATTCGTCCCTACATAGAGCGCGATGCCGTAATTATAAAAGGACTGTGTCGTATTACCGGTCACATTGGACACGGTATTATTTCTCACCACAGACAACTGAGTGTTTTGCAAAATAATTCCCGCAACGCGCAGATTAGTTGATGTGTTAGGAATAACCGGTCCAATCTGACAGTTACTAATTGTCCAGTTATTGTTTCCATCTGCAGTTACTGAAGCGTTACCAATACTGCTTATTCCATTGGTATAGCGTTCGATGCGGAGTCCTGACAATGTAATATTATCGTTGTTACTTCCATTTCCTCCCAGTGGCGAAGATACATTTGAGCAGGCTATGACACCGTGAGATCCAGCTGTAATGGTATTACTGCCGCCGGTGAGACTGAGGTTTTGTAAATTAATATTAGAACATCCGGTCACGCTGCTTGCGAGCCAGACGCCTGCATGCGTTGTAGTCGTATTTGAGTTAACAATACTAATTGCTCGACCGGAGGTGTTTTTTCCATCCAAGGAAATAAAACGTGCATCCAGGAGTTTGATTACGGCAACCTCCGAATTAGTGCTTGGTGCAATGACAGCACTGACACCATTGGCAGGGTAAATTGCGAGCGAGTTAATGGCACTGGCATAGACGTTATTTTGAAAGGTCACTGGAAAACTTTCAGCAGGTGAATAAAGTAAATCCAGCAGAACAAAATCGACCGATGAGATCAGACAGCTGGCATTATAAACTTGTGCCGCGCTCGTCAATGTTGGAAAGTATCCCCCTGATCCAACAGTATACACGCCACCCAGGTAGGCAATCGTGTAGGTGTCAGGACTAAGTGGAATTGTAGATATTGAATTGACACTGCTGGCTACTAAGCCTCCAAAAGGATAAGAGATCACATTCGGTACCGGCCGATTATCCTGGGCCACAATGAAGTAAGAAACGACATCGCTGTTGCTGAGTCCTCCCATCGCTGCTGCACTGATTGTAAAATTCCAGATACTATTACTTGCTGTTCCACTGGCAAAAACACCAACTGCTGAAAGATAGGGATTGTTATTTTTTCTGAAGTAGATGCGTGGTGCTACTGAACCTGAGCCGACTCCGGAAATATCTGAAAAGGAGGCTGTAAGGGTGCGATCTGATACTGTACATACTAAACCGATTGAGGCTATTGCAATTGCGGGACCAATGGAATCGAGCACTGTACCATTGTACTCATCCGCTCCAATATCCACGCCAAGCCCAGTGCCTGTGTATCCAAAATTTCCAAAGCGAATGTCTTGGTCAATATCATCAGTAACCTCTGTCAAAGAAAGACCGTTACTTTCAGCAAAAGAAGCCGGGGAATTACTGATGCGTAAAAATCCAGGACTAGAGGCGAGGGTACTGGAGAAGACTGTATTCTCATAATAGGAGGCCGTTTCACGCGGAGCGACCAAACTTTGATAAGCCGCTAAGGTTGGATAGGCGGTAGTGCCATTAAACATGACCACGTTATTCGGACCAGGAGTTGCGCCTGCATAATAAATATTATTGTTACTCGCGCCACTGAAATTCGGCAGATTTGGATTACTCCGATATAAGACCATGGTTCGTCCAGTACCGGAAGCAACACTGTTATTGATAAATATATTATTTCGAAGGGTGTGCGGCAACTGCGAATTAATATAAATAATACAAGAACCAAATGTTGCAGCGCTGCTGCTGGCAGCAAAACATACAGTATTATGAGCCACATCAAAAGAACCATTGTTGTTCAATGAAATGCCCATAACGGGGTTGGGACCGTTTGCGGACGTCACCCGAAAATCTCCTAAAATATTATTGTAAATACGTGTTGTATTCGACAGAGCGCTGCCGCCACTCAGATAGATGCCATATAGCTGAGAGGCAGATCCGTTAGCGGCCAAATTCGCTATTTTATTTTTTGAAATTAACAGGTGTGAGGCGCCTAAATCCATTCCATACATTAAGCCAGTTGCTGAAGTGAGGCCCGACACTGTATTTCCCTCTACCGACAAAGATCCGGTTATACCTCCACAATCAATAGCCCTGACACCGCCTGTGATTGAAAAATTCGTAATGGTGTTGTACAGAATAGTACTGCCTGAATTACCAAGAGAATTTTTAATGCCGTAACAAAAAGCATTACCTGTATTGATATTATTAAAAATGTTGTTTTCAATTTTCAACACGACACCCGAACTATTACTCTGCGTGCCATAAAAACCTGTACCTGCTGTTAGTGTAAAGTTAGAAAAGTTGTTATTGGCAAATGTGAGGCTTCCAGAAGGGACCGGACTAAGGCCGCTGGTGTAGCAAAGAACTTGTCCGCCCGCAACTGTTTTGGTAAATCCTCCCACAACCGAATTATTTGTCACTGCAATTAATGGAGTACTATGATTATTATAAATCAACCCGATGCCCCCGCTCGTTTTTAAATTCAGATTATTGAAGGTATTTCCACTGATGGTCTCCACCAATGAAGTGGCGGAACTATAAATCATATAGCCTAAGCCAGTTCCTCCGATAGCTCCAGTGTAATTGATGTTTTGAAAACTATTTTGATTAATCACTAGACTGCAGGTTGCCAATCCGGCCTGACTGAAAATGCCGAAAAAAGTAAGAGAAGTACTATTCGCATTAAATGTCCCACCGTGAATTTGATTGTTGTTATAGCTTGCACTTGAGGCAATCTGACCCAAATTAAAAATACTTGCGAAAGTCCCTGAAGTGGCAGCTGTTGAGTTATTGATAAAGGTATTGTTGCTGACGGAAAAAACAGAAGGCTGACCCAGGTTGTAGACGCCCCGGAAGACGCCAGATGTAGCAGTGCTATACGTGCAATTGGCGATCAGATTATTATTAATACTAATGCTTGTAGAAACTGAATTAACGCCCGCTGTATTTTCAATCGGATGTTGTAAAGCCGTTGTTCCTCCGCTGCTCAGCGTCACTGTATTATTAAGGACCGAAGTCGTCCCACTGTGTGCACCGGTCATGTAGATGCCCCGAAGAGCTGCAGCATGGCTAATGCCATTTCCATCATTACTGATAATTAAATTGTTCCTGATCATGAGATGTGTCTGCATTTGCGTCATAACACCCGCTGCTGCAGCTGAATTACCGCCACCTCCGAAGTTTACAATGGTATTACCTTGAACAGCTAACGGTCCGCCGACCTCATTATTCAAATCCGTTAAAAGGTAAGGCGTGAGCGCTGAAAAACCGATGAGCGCAATACCAATATTACAATTCTCAATGCGGTTTCCGTAAAAACGATTATCGCTGCTTGCGCCGGAAGTCACCGTGGGTGTCAAGGCAATCGTGTGTGTAGCAGATAATGCATTCACAAGATCGATCCCCCTGCTGCCATCAGCAGCTGGAAGAACTCCTAGCGTGTTATTGATTTTGTTAAGTGTAATTGTGCAATTCCTTATAATATTGTTGTTACATCCGTCTGCTGCAGATGCCTTGAAAAAACCATAGCCAAACTCCATCGTTGCGGGATTACTGGTATTGACATCCTGGAGGTCAAGCCCGTCAATAGTCACAAAATCACAACCTATTAATCTGAAAATTCCATCCTGTTGGGAACTGATTGGCGTGGCAGTTCCTCCCGTATAGGCCATTAACCGGGGATTTACGCCGAAGCCATCCTTCCTAAATAGGAGGTTATTAGCTGCAGTTCCAGTTGCTGTCAGACTCAAACCTCCCACGGTAACGGTCTCTGTGTAGCCTCCAAGTATATTTACCGTCGTTCCACCACTAATCCC
>CALPON020000089.1 GCA_943325195.2 Sphingobacterium thalpophilum
GATGATGTAGTGTACGTGCTTGAAGACAACATCGGTTCTTCGGTAACTCGACTTAGTGATACTGGCACCGTGATTGATGAAGAAGAATATTATCCATTTGGAGATTCTTCATTGAGAACTTTTACTTACAAGCGCTACCGGTATGTGGGCAAAGAGCGAGATGCTGAATCCGGCCTCTATTATTACGGAGCACGCTACTACGCAGCTTGGACCTGCAGGTTTATATCCGTTGATCCGTTGGCGGGGGATTATCCACAAATAACGCCATATAATTATGCGGATCAGAACCCGATTAATGATTTTGATATTGATGGAATGCAGGATAATAATACCCCCGCTGCACCAACAAATAATACGACTCCTATACCTCAAAGTAATCCCAATAGTGGAATAGCTGTGCCAAAAACCGAGCCAACAAATGGAGGGGAAAATCAGAAAGGAAAAGGTACTCCGATAAATGATCCAGATATAACCACGATTGTTAAACTAAACCCACCTGTTAATGATTCTCAACCAAAAATACCAGAAAAGCAAAAGGATCCGGTAGTTGTTCCTGATAATTTAGAGCCCAAGGTGATTACTAAAATCCCTACAAATTCCGAAGAGCCTGAATTAAAAAAGGAACAACCACTGCCTCCTGCATTAGCAGATATTCTTGCAAAATATAGTCCACCGAAGCCAATTGAAAGGCAAGACTATTCTGGTATTTTGGGAAAAATAAAGTATTTTTTGACTAGCGGAATTGAAAATGGTTGGTATCATGATATCGAAGGAAATCCAACACGCTTAGCTCCAATTGGAGGTACAGGGCCTGACATTGGATTTTCGAAAGTGGGTAAACTTGTAACTGGGTTAAAGAATTTGCCTAAAATACTCAAAGGCATTAGAAATTCAGGCCCAAAAATTATTAATTGGCTAAAAAATGGGCAATGGCTTCGATTCAAAAAAGAATTTAGTTACAGTCGACAAAAAGACATTTGGAGGTTTGCTTGGGGAGGTAATCCTAAAAGTAAACAATATCAAAAGTGGGCTGCAAAAATGCCTAATTGGGTAGTAAAAATAAATACGTTCCTTCGTTCAATAGGTGGAGGGCACTTTCCTAAAAATTAAACAGTTAGATTGTGATTTACAACGAAATAAAAAATATAAGATCAAGCATTTCAGGTGCTGAAGGATTTAACAATGCAACTGTCGTTAAGCGGATTTTGGATGCTATTTTGGAACTTGATTTAAGCCATGCAAATGAAAGTACTTCCATTTTAAGATATAATAATAGTGAATTATATGTTGAGTTGAAATCGAAAAATGGTTTCTGTTGTGATTTTGTAATACGAGTTTGGTATGAAAATATTTTGGGGACTGACAATCGATTATCCTTTTTAATTGGCAATAGTGATGATATGTTTGAAAGTGATACCGTTTATAATGCTGAAGATATAGATCATTACTTATCAATAGTTCAACAGTATTTATCTAATGAAATCATCGAAAATGGATTTTATCGCAAAAATAAGTTAATAAAAATAGAATACGTTCTAGTGTTCAAAGACTCGAGCGGAAAAATGAATAAGGTTGCAGATACTTATAAACGTAATGCCTCTTGTTTTTTTGAGAAGCTTGAAAAACGCACTAAGGTATTTCAACCCTGGGTTCATTCAAGTGTATGAATTTTCAGGTTGTTTGTGCTTTTTCGCCCAGTCTTTCCATCGAGAGCTTAATAGCTATCAGTTAATAAAATATAGATTAGTAGAACGTAAAAAAACTGAGACATACATATTCGTTTTTTATTTTAATAGTTAGCAGTAGTAATTTAGTTTTGTTTGATAAAATTCAGCAATTGAACTCAACGAATTCTGGTATTAAAAAATTAAAGGATTGGTTTTAGAAATTATCACATTAGAAATTACAGATATATTGTTGGTAGTACCTTGCAAAGTAGAACTGAAGGATTACCCGATGTAGTTTGTAAATAGCCAGTACACTCAAAAAAAATATTGCTGAATGGCAAATACAAAAGGAACATCTGTTATATCAAATCCACAGGGCGGGGGGGCACAACAGGGACTGGGAGAAAAGTTCTCACCCGATCTTTTTACCGGCACTGGAAATTTTTCGGTACCTATTGCGGTACCAACTGGACGCAATGGTTTTCAGCCGGAGTTGACATTAGGCTACAGCTCAGGGAATGGAAACGGTGTTTTCGGAATGGGATGGGCGCTTGGTATTCCGGGCGTAATGCGTAAAACATCCAAAGGTATTCCGGTGTACGACGATCACAAGGATGTATTTGTTTTGTCGGGAGCGGAGGATTTGGTGCCTGTTGATTTTGAAAAGGGAGTAAGCTCTGGCATTGGCTGGGAAAAAACCTATTACAGACCAAGGACAGAGGGGCTTTTCGCAAGGATTATCCGTCATAAAAAAACAACGGGTGAGCATTATTGGGAGGTTTGTAGTAAAGACGGATTAATCAGCTGGTATGGGACCCCTGAAGCAGTCTCATCTGATCCTGCTGTTATTGCCGACCCTGAGAATCGTAAATCTGTCTTCGCATGGCATCTAACAAAAACACAAGATCGTTTTGGAAATGTAATCATCTATAATTACTCCCGCGATTTGGTTATACAAAAGGATGGCAGAAGTTACGATCAAGTTTATCTAACACAGATCCAATATTGCCAATATCCGAGTATTGCGGGACTCAAATATCTTTGTGAGCTTCGGTTCAACTACCAAGAGCGTCCTGACCCATTTTCAAATTATCGGCAAGGTTTTGAGATACGTACAAATCAACGCTGCATAAGTATAGAGTCTTTTACTGATGCCGTTTCTCAGATCAAAACAAAAACTTATCACTTCAATTATCTGACTGATCTACCACTCAACGGTACTTCGCTTTTAGAATCAATATCCGTTGAAGGGCATGATGGTAATGAGAGCGAATTTATGCCGCCGCTTGTATTTGAGTACTCGGTTTTCGATCCGGCGGCTAAGAATCTAAAGGAAATAAAAGGACCTTTTCCTGCAATTTCCGTTGGCGAGCCTGGTTACGAGTTTGTTGATCTTACAGGCAACGGGCTTCCTGATCTACTTCAACTCAACGGCGTGGCAAGGTATTGGACCAATAAGGGCAACGGCGAGTTCAGCCAACCCAAGAATTTGGATATATCACCTTCGGTTCATTTAGATACGCCTGGTGTACGTTTTTTTGATGCAAATGGTGATGGAAGAACTGATTTATTAGTGAACAATGGCATTGTGGCTGGCTATTTTCCCGGTGCTTTTCATCAATTATGGGATAGCAAGGGATTTGTTCCTTACAAGCAAATACCTTCTTTTAGTTTTTCAGATCCCGAAGTTCAGTTAATTGATCTGGATGGAGATGGTGTCACCGATGTGCTACGCAACGGAAGCCGCTTTGAATGCTTTTTAAACAATCCTCAGTCTGGCTTCAATAAAGTTCGCACAGCAATAAAGACTTTCGCGGATTTCAGTTTTGCAGATCCTCGTATCCGTTTTGCAGATATGACCGGTGATGGCTTGCAAGATATTGTTCTTGTTAGCTCTGGTCGTGTGCAATACTGGCCGAATATGGGTTACGGATGCTTTGGTGCAAAAGTAACAATGAAGAATGCCCCTGTATTCCCAGACCAATACGATCCTTCACAGGTACTTCTTGGTGATCTGGATGGAGATGGACAGGCGGATATTGTATTCGTGGATAGTAGCGGCATCACACTCTTTGTCAACCAATCGGCCAATAGCTTTAGTAAAGGCGTAAAGATCCCTGGCACACCGCGTGTCACTGATCCGAAAGCCCTGCGCATTATTGATATGATGGGCAACGGTCAGGCTGGTATTCTCTGGAGTTTCGGATTAGGGAGCGCAACACCAGGGAAAATGTATTTTCTTGATTTTACCCACGGTAATAAACCATACGTACTTCAACAGATGGACAATAACATGGGAAGTATTACCCGTGTGAGTTATGGTTCATCGATTACTCACTATTTGCTAGACGAAAAGAAACCTGATACAAAATGGAAAACCGATCTTCCCTTTCCCGTGCAAGTAGTCAACAGGGTGGAAGTGTTGGATATTCTTTCGGGTGGAAAGCTGGTTACAGAATACAATTATCACAATGGATATTGGGATGGCGTAGAACGAGAGTTTCGAGGCTTTGCACATGTAGATAGTTTCGATACGGAATCATTTACTAATTATAATATTCAGGATCTTTTTGTTGAATCGGAATCAGAGTTTGACACAAAAGTAAATACAGTTGGGCCAAAACATTATTCCCCACCCGTAGTAACCAAAAGTTGGTTTTATGTGGGCCCCGTTGGTGATGGCTATAGCCGCTGGCACGAACCGGATTTTAGCGATGAATACTGGGCAGGAGATGTGCAAGTTCTGCACGAGGAGAATAAAGCAAACCATCAGAAACTACTGAAGAAATATCCACGCTGGGCGCAGCGTGAAGCATTGAGAACGCTGCGCGGTAGTCTATTACGATCAGAATTATACGCATTAGATAGCTCTGATCTGCAAGATCGGCCATATACAGTTACGGAAAGTTGTATGAGCTTTAAACTTACATTTCCGATTGAAACAGAAATTTCAACAACAGTTGAAACCATCACGCACAACGTGTTCGGATCGACATCTGCAGAACAAAATACGGCCGTTAGTTCTCACTGTGTATTTTTTCCATTCAACATCAGTCAGCGTACTACACAATACGAACGCGGTACTGACCCGATGCACAGCTTTAGTTTCACCAAAGAATATGATAACTATGGTCAGGCATTGGGGCAGTTAAGCATTGGTGTTCCTCGTAATTTTTCTCCGGTACAGGGTGTGCCGCTTTACACGGGTCCTGACAGAACACCACCTATTAGTTACCTAGCCTCTTATTCGTTAAGTGAGTTCATATACGCCGATAACTCCAGCCAGTATATGGTGAATAGAGTTAAGCGCAGCCTGAGCTGGGATCTCACTCAAAGCACCGGGAATAAATCTGTCTTTTTGTTGAGAGACGATATTTTTGATCAATACACCGATAATCCTTTAAGTATTACTTTTCCAGTAATAGGCTGCACGTTGAATTATTATGATTGGAACGGAAGCAGCACAACACAATTCAAGGGGCTGCCTTACGGACAGATAGGTGATCAGGGGGCATTGGTACGCAGTGAAACACTAGTGATTACAGATGATATTATTAGCGCTGCTTATGGGACAAACACACCTCAGTGCTTTAAATCGTCACCTAACTGGACAACGAATTATCCCACGGCTTTTCCCTCAACACTTCAAAATGGTGACCTGCGTCTGGGCTATAAAGATTTTAGAAGTGGAACCACTGGGCATGTGCCGGGGTGGTATGCCGAGAGTACAAGAGTATTATATGATTTTCAAACACTGCCCGCTTTGCCTATTGGGCAACAGTTAGGTTTAGTAATGCAGAGCCGTGACGTATTTGATGCTTGGACGGAACTTGAGTATGACAATTATTTTATACTTCCGATTGTATCGAGGCAATATCTTACTCTTTTTCCGACAAACACTGCAAAGCTTGAAACGAAGGCGGATTACGACTACCGGGTAATGCAGCCCTATAAGGTCACGGACGTTAATGACAATATATCCGTGTTCGATTTTTCGCCCTTGGGCTTACTGCGGGCTACAGCTCTTATTGGAAAGGGAACAGAGGGTGATTACAAAGGCGGACCTGGCACAGGCTATTACGACTTGTACGAGCCATCTGTAAGAATGACCTATGACTTCTTTGCGTTTAAAAACAATAACGATCCCGTGTGGGTGAAAACGATTAGTCGTGAATTACATTATGTTACTAGTGCCATTAGCCCAACCATCACCAAATGTGAATATAGCGATGGATTCGGGCGCTTGTTGCAAACCCGTGTACAGGCAGAGGACACGGTATTTGGAGCCTCCCCCGGAGGAACTATGCCTAATTTATTCGGCGATTCAGGATTGCCTGCCGTGCAAGGCACTCCCAATGAAAATGCTGTAGGTGTAAAACGTGGCACTGCTGATGCTTTAAATGTAGTAGTGAGTGGTTGGAAGATCTATAATAACAAAGGTAAAGTGGTTGAACAGTACGAACCATTTTTCGATCGTGGTTTTGATTTTCTGTTACCGGGCGAATCAGGCCAAAAGATCAATCTGTTTTATGATGCACTTGGGCGTGTTGTGAAAACACAAAATCCTGATAAAAGTGAACAATGGGTGATTTACGGGCAACCAGTTTCTCTTAATGATCCATTCGATCCGTTATTACCTGCAAGAATTACCGGCAACAAAACAATTAATAGCCCTTGGGTTAGCTTTAGCTATGATGCCAATGACCTTGCCTCAGTTACAAATCCTGTTGGCAGCAATGTACCTACTACACATTATTTTACACCCAAAAGTACGACCATAGATGCCTTAGGTAGAACCATTAAAACTACAGAGTTCTTTGACAATGCTGCCTACACTACCAACACCATCGAAATGCGTTACCAGTATGACATTCGTGGGAATCTATTGTTGGTAACCGATCCATACGCGCGTAAAGTATTTGCACATCTGTACGATCTGCGTCCGCCCCAAAAAGACGAGGACGGCAAACAACAACCGCTGCCTCCACTTTGGACCAAACATATTGATAAAGGAGAAAGCACTGTATTGTTTGACGCAGTTGGCAAGGGTATCGAGAGCTTTGATGCCAAAGGAGCACAGAAATTAAGCGCTTACGATGTTATTAGTCGGCCAGTATACAGCTGGGCAAAAAACGACTCTGGTTTTACTATTTGTACACTTAGAGATTATCTGATCTACGGAGACAGTGCTGGATTAACTAATCCTAAAACCGACAACCTGAACGGAAAACCATACAAAAACTATGATGAAGCAGGACTCATACAAACGCCCTTGTATGATTTTAAAGGAAATTTAATTACCAAGCAACGTCAGGTCATTGACAGCACTACGCTGCAAGGCTATTTAAACAGCTACACCAATTTCATTGTTGATTGGACTGGTTTGCCGAGTATTTTGGATAGTACCGTTTTTCAGACAGATATGAATTACGATGCACTCAATCGGCTAACAGAATTGGAATTACCAGAAGACCTTGATGTTGAACGAAAAAAGATCATTCCTACATACAACACTGCAGGGGCATTAGAGAAAGTTGATCTCTATAGTCCTGCAGGTGGTGGCACAACAACAAACTATGTTGAGACTATTGCATACAATGCCAAAGGCCAGCGCTTGCTGATAGCATTTGGTAATAGCCGCATGACACGATACGCTTATGATACAAAAACATTTAGGCTTCTACGTCAGCGCACAGAAGGGTACACAAAAAGTACTGCTGGCAGTATTGTTACCTATGCTTACACCAGCGGCACCAACAAGCAAGATGATGGATTTAATTACGATTTAATCGGCAATATTGTCAAAATCTTTGAACGTGTTACCAATTGTGGCATTCAAGGGATAACACCGACCAACAATGAGCTTGATCGTGATTTTGAGTATGACTCAATTTACCGATTGTTATATGCTAATGGCAGAGAGAGTGATACTCAAAATGCAAATGATTATTTGTACGAAGATGCTCCGGTGGGATCTTTTGACCCCACTCGTGTGCGGTATTACGAACGGAATTATAGTTACGATAAACTTGGCAATATTGAAAGCGTAATTCAAGGCGGTACAGACGGCTTTACGAGGAATTACACATACAATGCTGGCACTAACACGCTCAAATTTATTGCAGACCCAGGCACTACTGTTTTAGAAAGTTATACTTACGACAATTGCGGAAATACACTTACAACTAATCTGAATCGCTATTATGTATGGAATCACTCTGATCAATTACTGAGTTATTATAACGATGCTGGTGGTGGTCCAACTGTTTATACGCAATATGACTATGCGGGGCAAGACCGCGTAAGTAAATTAGTAAGGACAGGAACCGCAGGCAGACCAATTTACGAACGTACCATTTACATTGACGGCATTTTTGAATATGTGAAGCTTGAGAATGGAACTGTGTATGAAAAGAACTATCTACACATAATGGACGATAAGAGTCGCATCGCAGAACTCAGAGTTGGTGATGTGTTTCCTGGAGACATTACAGATGATGTAGTGTACGTGCTTGAAGACAACATCGGTTCTTCGGTAACTCGACTTAGTGATACTGGCACCGTGATTGATGAAGAAGAATATTATCCATTTGGAGATTCTTCTTTAAGAACTTTTACTTACAAGCGCTACCGGTATGTGGGCAAAGAGCGAGATGCTGAATCCGGCCTCTATTATTACGGAGCACGCTACTATGCAGCTTGGACCTGCAGGTTTATTTCTGTAGATCCACTGGCGGGGAAATACGTCTGGCAAAGTTCTTATGTTCATGCAGATAATAATCCGATTAACAAAGTTGATCATAATGGAATGGGGACTGGAGAAAAAGAACCACCAAAACAAGGGGAAAGTAGAACAATAAATGGGTGTACAGATTATTGGGATAAAAATGCGGCAGATGGTAAAGGTGCTTGGGTCGATAAAGACCCCGCACCTGGTTTAGATGTCAGTCAATTGTATGCCAAAGACAAAAATGGAAATTTACTTTACAAAGATAAAGTTAAATCTTTCGAATTATTTGCCTCAACAAAAGCAGGGAAGGAATTTTTACTTATGTATGCAAAAAAGGGTTTTGAACTTAAGGGAGAGATCGTTAAGGATTTACATATTAAAGCTGAAAAAAATGGCTTCTTTTATGAAAAAGGAATTGATTTAACCTATAAATATGCTAAACAAGGTATAAATACACCTTACACTAGTCCCTTTGTAGATGCTAAGTCAGGTCGCCTTAGAATAGAAGTTTCAATGTTGACTACAGTACAAAACCCTCAGAAAAGAGGCCTTTTGGGTGCACTTGACGAAATCGATGCTTTTGTACATGAGTCCTTTCTTCATGTATTTGAACAATCAATAAGATATATGGCTGGTGAACGTGATAGAAGTAAAATTCAAGGGCCAGATCACGGTAATTCCGTGGCAGATGCTTCACTTTACTTTAAGGTTGGAGCTAAAGTTTTAGAATCTTTACAGTCACACCCTCTTTTAAAGCAATTAGGTTCAACTCAATATTCGCAGGATCAAATATTTTGGCAGATAATGCGTCCTGGCCTTGGTAGTGGATATATTGATCAAAAGCAAAATCCATATGCTCCTACTGGAAGTCAATTGAAAAGTGCTAACTAAAATTTGTAAATTAATTTAATGAAGAACATGCTAAAACATCTAATATTATTTTCGTGCATTCTTTTTTCATTTTGTAAAGAAGAAAAAAAGGTAGAAAGGCTAAATCTCAATTGGAAAAAATCAGAAAATCAATTGACTACTGGGATTTCTGAATTTTCAGAGAAGACAACTTCGGACAAAATAAAACTCACGGATTCTATTCAAATAAATAAATACTCAATAGATAGCTTGATCGATAACACCAATTTTACTACAGACGGACAAAATTATATAGTATCGAGTTTCGGATTTAATTGCGAAAAAATTAATGCGTCTTTAGAGTTTGATTCAAAAAAAATTACTGTTTACAAAATAACTTGGATAAATGAAACCGCCAACGTAATGGAATATTCAAACACTTTTTTATATGCTAAGGATTATGGGATAATTTACAAGTCATATAATCAAGGGTATAAGACATATATTACCTATCGGTTGGTGAATTATAAAATAGGGGAAAATGCTTTAGTAAATTTGGACGATTTTACAAAAAGCATTCTTGAAAAGTATAAAATGTCTAATTGGGAAGAATTGAAACAAGAGAAGGCTGTTCCAGATAGTAAGCATTTTACCTCGCCGGTTTTCCACTAGCAGCGAAGAAAGGGCGTTTTTTTCTTGAAGTTAACTGAAAGAGGTTTTAGAAAGGAGGGAAGCTGTTTTAAGCAACCGACCTTCGGCGACTTAAAAACTGATTAATCACTTGAGTAATCCCACCAATATAGGCATCCACTTGCTTCCGTTTGTACACGAGGATATATGAAGGGTGATGAACTGGTACATAAGTAGTGTTGCCTTTTACAATAACATCATAGTTAAACTCTTCAGAATATTTTATGCTTTTTTCTTCGATAACAAAATCAGACACTTGCTTACCAAGTAAAAATACTAGCTTCGGCTTAAATTCAGATATTTCGGCATTAAGATGCTTGCAACACGCCCGCATTTCACTCTTATTTGGATAACGGATCTTTCCTTCTTCCAGCGGTAAGCATTTTACAAGATTGGTTTTATAAAAATCTAAACGTTTGTTTTTTTGTTCGATTTCAGAAATGAGTTTACCCGAATTAGTTGTCGCCGAAAGGGGTGTTTCTTTTTTACTACCGTCAACTTTCACTGCCGATAAACCGACCCAAAATACATCAGCTTCAGTATTCGTATCAAGGAGGGGAGCCTGATTTTGGAATAGCGGACACCCCTGACATCTCTTAATTTGTGTTAGAATTGCGTTTTGGCTTCTCATTTGAGCCAAAGATAATCAAAGAGCTGTTAATATTGGTAGTTCGATAGATATAGTCCCGAACCACCTCTATTGACGCGGATGACAGGTTTCCGCTATGAAAGTTAAATTGCAGTCTTCCCACTAAATCCGATAGTTCTGGATTAGGCTCTACAGATTGTATCTTATTAACACCATCTTTTTGATTTTGCACAATCTGGTGGAAAAGTTCCGTGCCGTGATACGGCCTGTATTGGAATACACTGGTGCGGAATACAGTGCCAAACTCAATGCTGACAGCCTTTAGATGCTCCGCAAGCTTATATGTCATTTCAAAATCCACCTCGGTCTCTCCAGGAAAACCGTAGATAAAATACCCCTTTACACTGATGCCGTTTTTTAATAACAGTTCTATGTTGGTTTTTATCTTATCTATATCGTTTACTTTATGAATTTTCTTAAGTATCGTTGGTGAACCGGACTCTATACCAATAAACAATTCAGCACATC
>CALPON020000090.1 GCA_943325195.2 Sphingobacterium thalpophilum
ATGACCGAATTATCGTTGGTCGCATAAAAATAATTGCCATTTCCACTGTAGCTGAATGTATAGCTTGTGCCCGCCGTCAGATCTTTTAATGTAACCAGCGCACCGGAAACAAACGGCGCCGATCCCTCACTAAAATAAGAGTCATTTGTGGTGATATGAACACTATTATAGGTGCCATCCGTGAGAAAGGCATCAATCACATGAATTTTTGAACCCTGATCTAATTTAATCTGCACCACATCTTCACACGAAGAAAACAAGACAAGAACAGCGAGGATAAGAGTGCTTGGAATAATTTTTTTCATCGCAATTAAAAATTAAAATTATAGGTAACGGCTGGGACAAAGGAGCCAATCATTGAAAAACGGACCGCTTCAGTAGAATAAGGCTGCCCCTCTTTGGCCCGGAAATAAATACTAAACGCATTTCTTCGGTTGTACACATTATAGACGCTGAGTACCAGATTGCTGTTGTATCCTTTTTTGCTCATTTTGCCATGAAATTTATAGGTAGCGCCCACATCCATCCGGTGATAAGGGGTAATTCGGTAATTGTTACGGATGTTATCTGTGTTGTAGGGAATACTAAGTCCTTGTACTTGTACTTTCGAATTTGGAAAAGTACCTGGCACTCCGCTCAGAAAAACAAAATTCACGGCAACATTCCAGTACTTGGTGAGGTCGTAATTAACGCTGGTATTGAGCACGTGTGTGCGGTCATAGCGACTATAAAACCAATCATCGTTACTTATGCCGCGCACCAGACGTTTAGTTTGGCTGAGCGTATAACTCACCCAACCCTGCCAGCGTCCCTGTGATTTGCGGACATAGAACTCCGCGCCATAAGCCCTTCCCAGCCCCTGCACCAATTGATTTTCGACGGTGGGATTAATAAAAAGATCGGCATTGTCAATATAGTCCAGCTGATTTTGTAGGTATTTGTAATAGACCTCCACGGAAGTTTCGATGGCATTATCTTTAAAATTACGGAAATAGCCAACGGAACCCTGATCCGCAATTAAAGGTTTAAGATTATTGCTGGCAATGGTGTAGACATCTAGCGGTGTACTTGCCGCTGTATTGCTAATTAGCTGAAGATACTGCGCCATCCGGTTATAACTGGCTTTGATAGAACTCTTTTTGTTTACGATATAATTGAGTGAAAAACGAGGCTCGGGATTAATATAATTCTTAATAATTTCACCGCTTGTAAATGATTTAGTTTGAGCAAGCGGAAGCGTGGTGTTGGGGATAGTGTCGCGGAAATAGTAAGCCTTTCCTTTTCCCATATAAGAGAAGGCACTCACGCGGAGACCGTATTCAACCGTGAGCTTCTGCGCAATTTTTTGCTCATTGCTAATGTAAACGGATGATTCCAATCCGTAGCGTTTATCCGCTAAAAACTTCACATCTCCATTCGTAAATTTTCCGACAGCATCGTAAGGCAAAAAATCGTAATAAAGGGCTTGCGCTCCAAAGCGAACGGTATTGCGGGAATTCATATAAAAAGTAAAATCTGGCTTTACGCTATAATTCACAATATTACTGTTCCAAATAAAAGCCTGGCCATTGGGCGACTTAAATTCCAACATGTAGGCATAATTACTGTAGAACGTGCTGAGGTTAAAAAATACACGTTTATTAAAAATGTGATTCCAGCGGGCCGTTGCCGTTGCATTTCCCCAGTTGAATTTAAAAACAGAAACACCAAATACATCACGCCCGAGATAACTGCTGAGAAAAATAGTATTCTTATCATTCACCCGCCAGTTCACTTTGGCGGTGAGGTCATAAAAGTAAAAGTCTGCATTCTTCAATGCGTTAGTGGACTTAAGAAAAGGTTTCACGAGGGCATCCACATAACTGCGTCGGCCAGCAACAATAAAACTGATCTTGTCTTTTACAATCGGAGCTTCGACAGCAAAACGACTGAAGATGGTGCCAATACCTCCGCTAACGGCGGTCTTTTTACTGTTCCCTTCTTTCATGCGGACATCGAGAATGGAGGATACCCGCCCGCCATATTGCGCGGGGATACCGCCTTTAATTAATTTTACATCTTTAACGGCATCGGGATTAAAAACAGAAAAGAAACCGAAGAGATGTGAGGAGTTGTAGACCGGCGCCTCATCCAGTAAAATCAAATTCTGATCAATATTACCACCGCGCACATTAAAGCCACTCGCTCCTTCGCCAACAGTAGTAACACCAGGTAATAATTGAATGGCCCTCACCACATCGACTTCACCTAATAAAGCTGGTATTTTATTGATTTGCTTAATGTCCAGTTTGGCAACACTCATTTCCACACTGCTTATGTTTTTATCAGCGGCTTCGCCGGTCACAACCACTTCATCCAGTTCACGGCCATCTTCCTGCAATTCAATGTTCAGCGTCATGCTCTTTTCGAGTTGAATGGCGGTTGTAAATGACTTATAGCCCACCAGTGTCACCTCAATGGTGTGCGCACCTTTTGCAAGCGTGAGTGCATAAAAACCGTATTCATTAGCGACCGCACCCAGCGTGGAGCCGGACTTAAACACAGTGGCGCCAATAAGAGACTCGCCGTTTTTGACATCTTTGACATACCCGCTGACACTGAATTTCTCCTGTGCCGGAACGAGGAACGTTAGTAATAAAAAAAGAAAAAGATAGTTTAATTTCATAAATGTCGCTTGTTCGCGTTGCATGGGCCTTTCGCGGGGCAAAACTATGGAAACTATTTTGGTCAAACAAGTTTCCAAACGGGATTTACGCCTTTCATGTAATTTACAATGGTCCTGAAAGCCCCTCGCAGGAGGGGCTCCCATAGTGACGTCGAGAATCGAAACTTAAATATTGTTAATTTGCCGCTTTACGGAGATAAAATACAAAGCCATTTTTCCGCTCCAATTCAATTAAGTCAGGAAAGTCTCGCTTATTGTCTTCTGCATCGGTGATTTTAGAAACAAAGTAACAGTCTTTATCAATCTTTCCTTTTAGCATCCAAGTCCGCACTGCTTTTTCCTCCATTGGGGGCGGCAGTTGACGTGCATAAAAATAAGGGGCATAACTGAGGTAGTTCAATGATTCAGCATAGCAGTCCTTTTTCTGTAAATCCTCATAAAAATCAATGACTGCTTTTTGGGTATAGCCTTCGATGCGAGGCGCAAGAACGAGTGCTGCCAGCTGTGTGGAAAATAAATTAATAAGCAAGGTAGAGAAAATGATGCGTGCGCTGTGTGCTGCCCTTTCTGAAAAAATAAGTAAGATGGTCAAAATCAGCAGAAGCATACCCGGCAGGAGTTCAATTCCCGACCAATGCACAGGTGCCTGCAGATTACCAATCGCCACCTCATCCTGAATCCAGTTTTTTGCCATCAACCACTCTTTGTTCATTGCAAGAACCGGCAGCGCGATCAGGAGCAGAGCCATCAAAGAAGACAGGCTGATTAGAACGGCTCTAATCTTAAATGACAGAATAGATTTTTTATTCAGATAGTCCTGAATCGTAATTGCAGCCAGATAGGTAAGCGGAAAATAACACAGGGAGGAATAATGAATAATTTTTGTCTGCACCACTGAGAAGAGCAGGAGCACGACCCAAAACAGGACCTGCATACTTTGGCGAAAAAAAATCTCCTTCTCCGTTCCCTCTCCTTTGCCGAACAGAGCAGGTAGGGCAAATACACTGGCCGGGAAACAACCGATTAGAAGGACAAGAAAGTGATAATAAAACGGCCCGCCGTGGCCGCTATCTTCTGCGTGAAAAAGATGGTACTGATACGAGACAAAGTTTTTGATAATCTCGTCCTGACCATTGAGTAGGAGTAATAAAAACCAAAGACCTCCTGTAATGATGACGGTGAAGCACAGCATCATCAAATGGCGCAACTGCATTTTTGAACGTGTCGAGCGGCGAACTAAAAAGTAGAGTAAACAAATACCAAGTATGATCACCGCTGCGGGACCTTTTGTGAGCACTGCCAATCCAGCATAAAGTCCTGCTTTCAGCACCTGCCTAAAAAGGGCTTTTTCTGAGGAGAGGTATTGAAGAAAGGAAAAGAAAGCCAGGAAAATAAAAAGATTAAACCAGGGATCGATAATGCCGGAGCGAAAGTAAAATTGTGGCAAGGTGCTGCCAGCATAACAAATAACCCATAACCAGCCGGTTTGGAGATCCTTCATTTTTTTTCCTGCACGAAAGAGGACCAACAAGGTGAGCACTCCTGCTAGCGCATTCGGAAAACGTGCTGCAAACTCATTCACGCCAAAAAGCTTCATACTGAGTGCTTGGAACCAAATGAACAAAGGAGGCTTTTCCCAAAAGGGATAAAAATTCATCTGCAGATTAAAATAATTGCCGGAGACCAACATTTCTCTAGCGCATTCCGCAAAATTAATCTCGTCCCAGTCAAACAAATGCACACTTCCCAAAAACGGCAGAAACAAAAGAAGAGCGGCCAATACGATCGTTAGTACTGAAACAAGTTGTGCTTTCTTACTCATGTAGCCCTCCCATTTTAAATTCACCTTTTCGCATGACCCAAAAACTCATAATGACCAACAAAAGGTTTGCCGCACCCAGCATACCATGGTGTTCAAGGGCATCAGATACTTCCGTCCCGAAAATTTCAGGTGAATTCGCTCCGTACATCACTAAAACACCAATTAAAGCCAAACGAAAAACTCTATCCGCATTTTGTCCGTAAAAAATCAGGAAGACAATCAAGGGATAGGAAAATAAAAAATGCTCCGTATCTGTAATCAATAAATTTGGCAGCAGGGCTAAGAGGCTGACAAAAAGAAAAAATTCTGAAAAGGTGGAGGACAGCTTTTTGCTGAGAAAATACCAACAACTGAGTAAGAGTACAAAAGTAATCCCCGATACGAGGAGAGCTGGGACGGGAGCGCCCACCAGTAAACCTATTAAAAAAGGAACGGTATTCGCACTTTGAAGCATGACATTGTGATCCAGCATGGAGGCGAACCACGCTTTGTGAAGACTAAGGGCTTCGGCGGGACCTCTGACCACAAGGAATAGTGCAATCAGCCCAGCCAGCCAAGCCAGTCCGTATAGGATCAATCGCCACTGTCGCGTGATGAGGAAGGGTATCAAAAGGAGAATAAAATAGGGTTTAAAGAGCAGGCAAAGTGCAAAGCCAAATGCGGCGCTAGCTGCTTGCTTCCGGCGATAAAGATAAAAAGCGGAGACCAAAACAGACACGAGTATGGCATTCACATTTCCAAGGTGCAATTCCCTGAAAAAGTGATTTAACAGGGCGATAAATGAAAAAGTCAGCACCCATGTAGGATTTTTAATTTTCCAGTTCGTTTCTTCAGAAATAAGTCTGACCGTCACCAGCAATCCCGTGCACAAAGCCACGCAAGTGATGAGGTAATGCACAATTGCAGCTGTAAAAAAACCAAATGCGGTGGCGGGTGCAAAGAGATATAGCAAGACAGGGGAATACTTATAAAAGCCAGTACTTTCGCCGAACACCTCCCCATAGACGGGTTGATGCGTCAAGAAAGCTTCTGCTGCTAAATAATAGACTTTAAAGTCATTGAGCCAGAAACGCTGATTCACATTTTCAATGATGAGAATAAAAAGCAGGATCAGTCCTGAAAAAATAAGAAAGTTTTTTGACCGCTGCAGCATCTGTTATTCGGTAAAAATACAGATTGTTCGGCAAATCAGGGCAGCCCCTCTACTCCCATATTGCGTGCTTTTTAGTAAGTTTGTACCTTATTGTTATGAAACCATCTATTCCTCGGGGAACCCGTGACTTTGGACCTGCAGAAATGCAGAAGCGCCAATACATTCTGAATCTGCTTCGGCGGAACTTTGAATTATTTGGTTTTGCCCCAATTGAAACTCCGGCCATGGAGAACATCAATACTTTAACCGGAAAGTATGGGGAAGAAGGGGATCAGCTTATTTTTAAAATTCTGAACAGCCGCATTCACGAAGCCAAGGATGCCGATAAAGACCTCATGCGGAAAGAGTTTGAAAACTCACTTCAGTCTTCCCGTAACACCGATGCCTTAACAGAAAAAGCATTGCGGTATGATCTCACCGTGCCTTTTGCCCGTTACGTGGTGATGAATCAGCACTTACTCAGCTTCCCTTTTAAGCGGTATCAAATTCAGTCCGTCTGGCGGGCCGACAAACCGCAGAAGGGTCGCTACCGAGAATTTTATCAGTGCGATGCAGATGTCATCGGGTCGACCTCCCTGACGCAGGAACTGGATTTAATTTCCCTGATGGATAAGTCGTTTCAGGAATTGCAGTTGCCGGTTCTCCTTAAATTTAATAATCGCAAAATACTGAGTGCTATTGCAAGTCTGATAGAAGCGCCTGAAAAAATAGTAGACCTCACCGTGGCGATTGATAAGCTGGACAAGATAGGGAAAGAAAAGGTCCTGCTTGAACTCAGTAATAAGGGCCTGTCACCTGCGGCCATCGATAAAGTGTCACCTCTCTTGGATTTTAGTGGCAGCAATGCGGAGAAATTGACCGTCCTGACGCAACTGGTCGGTCACTTGCCGGAAGGCCAAAAAGGCCTAGAAGAAATTTCTTATCTACTCGCTGGTTGTGAAAAACTGAAGATTTCGCATGTGACCATTGAACTGGATATCACGCTAGCAAGAGGATTGAACTATTATACGGGAACAATTTTTGAAGTCAAAGCCAAATCAGGTACTTTAAGTTCCAGTATTCTTGGCGGTGGTCGTTATGATGATCTTACTGGAATATTTGGACTCGCCAACATGAGTGGTGTGGGCATCAGTTTTGGCATTGATCGCATTTATGATGTACTCGAAGAACTGCAGCTTTTTCCAGCTGCTGTACTGCGCGCTGTTTCCACGCAATTACTCTTTACACATTTCGACGAGGCCTCCCAGTTTTTTTGTATGGAACTCGCGGCGGACTTGCGCAGAAATGGCATCGCCTCTGAAGTCTACCACGAGGCGGGAAAAAAACTAGGCAAACAATTTGAGTACGCCAATAAAAAGTCAATTCCTTTTGTCTGCACCGTGGGGTCTGAAGAAATGGAGACGGGCGTTTTTAATCTGAAAAACATGGAGAATGGTGTTCAGCAAAAACTAAATCATAAAGACCTTATTGACTATATCCGATTAAACGCATGAAATTTATAATTGATCATACCAAAGCACTGAGGCTTGAAGATCTCCGTCATTTTTTAGCAGATGAACAGGCGGAAGTCGAGTTAAGTGCTGTTTCCCAAAAAGCAATATCCGATTGCCGGGCCTGGCTCGATCAGAAAATGAAATCCAATGAGGGTCCCATCTACGGCATCAACACAGGTTTTGGTTCGCTCTGCAATGTGATTGTCCCCGATGCAGATCTGGAACAGCTGCAGGAAAATCTAGTTAAAAGTCATGCCTGTGGCGCAGGCGAGGAGGTCCCTCAGCCGCTCGTTAAACTAATGCTCCTGCTAAAAATCCGCTCGCTTTCTTATGGAAAAAGTGGGGTTCAGTTACAGACGGTTCAAATGCTTTGCGCGCTCATCAATCAGAAAATCTGGCCAGTGGTTTATCAGCAAGGCTCACTCGGCGCGAGCGGAGACCTCGCTCCTCTAGCACATCTCTGTCTGCCTTTGCTCGGCATGGGAACAGTTTACCATGAAGGACAAAAACAAGAGACAGCAGAAGTTTTTGCAAAGAAAAATATAAAAGCAGTCCGACTTCAATCTAAAGAAGGTCTCGCTCTCCTCAATGGCACTCAGTTCATGGGTGCCTATGGCGTTTATTGCTTGTTGCAGGCACAGGCCCTTTCAGATGCCGCGGACATGATTACCGCCCTATCGATAGACGCATTTGATGCACGCATTGATCCGTTTAAAGATCATCTTCATACCATTCGTCCACATGCTGGACAGTTGCAGACGGCCAGAAAAATTACCAGTGTATTACAAGACAGTGAAATTATTGCCCGTCATAAAGAACAGGTGCAGGATCCTTATTCGTTCCGCTGTGTGCCACAGGTGCATGGGGCCAGTAAAGATGCCATTGCCTATGTGAGTGGCGTATTTGAAACGGAAATCAACTCGGTCACCGATAATCCCACCGTCTTTCCGGAGGAAAATGAAATACTCAGCGGGGGAAATTTTCACGGTCAGCCACTGGCCCTTGCACTCGATTTTCTTTGCATTGCGCTGGCTGAACTGGGCAGTATTTCAGAGCGTCGCACTTATCTTTTAATCAGCGGACAGCGGGGATTGCCTCCTTTTCTGACGCCAGAGCCAGGACTTAATTCCGGTTTTATGATTCCGCAATATACAGCCGCTAGTATCGTGAGTCAAAGTAAACAATTGTGTACGCCTGCAAGTGTGGATAGCATTGTGAGCAGTAACGGGCAGGAAGATCACGTGAGTATGGGCGCCAATGCCGCTACCAAGTGTTTCAGGGTAGCAGAAAATACAGCAAAGGTGCTCGCTATTGAATTATTAAATGCCGCCCAGGCAATTGAATTCCGGAGACCACAAAAAACCTCGCCGGTATTGGAAGACCTCCTCAGTGCTTACCGGAAAAAAGTGGCGTTTATGCGTCAGGACGATATACTCTTTTTATACATGCAGGCCTCGGAACAGTTTGTAAAAGATTATTTTCATGTTTAGAAAAAGTCTGATCTACGCCTTCGTGACACTTTGGCTGCATGGCATTTCCTGTCAGTGTCCTCCTTCTCTGCTCAGCCTTGAAGAGTGCAATAAATACGAACTGATCTTCAGAGGCAAAGTTCTAAAGGTAAAACCCTGCGAGCTAAAACCGGGGGAAGCCATGTTTGAAATACTGGAACTCTACAAAGGCAATGCCACTCCCGAATTTAAGGTGCTCTTTGCCTGCAGGGAAGCCTGCGCACGGCTGTTTAAGCCCGGAGAGGAATGGATTATCTACACCCGTTACAAACAAATCGATAATGCCGAGATGAACTGGTGTAGCCGCAGTCGTAAACACTTCAACACGGATAAGGAAGATTATTATTCGGTTTTGTATGGAAACGATTACGACGATGAACTCAGTTTCCTGCGACAAAAACTTGGCTTACACCGTACACTGGTAAAACAGGAAGTTTCCCAAAACCGTAACAAGAGACCGGATACGATGACCTCCGCCCTGATTCTCCTCACTTCACTCGGCGGACTCATTCTTTTTTATTATTTATTCAACCGCTTTTTTCGCTGAATTAAGCGCCAGCAGGGACTTTTTGCGAGCTATTTTGTCCAGTAAGTAAAGTCCTTAAAAAAATTGTTTCTCGTTTTTGTGGAATTTTTTGTTGAGCAGCATCTCAATGAAAACATTAAAACTAAAAACGATGAAAACGCATCTCCTCCTCCGAAGCAGTTTGTTTCTGCTCATTAGTTTCTTCAGCGCCTCCGCAGCCGCTCAGATTCGTCTCCAAGGTCGTCTGCTGGATAGCGCCAGTCACCGTCCCCTCCCCCGCCAAGTTCTTCTTTTACAAAATAAAGAAGGAAAGCGTTTTCAAAGTCGCAGCGACAGTACCGGCTACTTCGCCTTTCAGGGATTGCCGCCGGGTCCTTACCTTCTCACGGTCAGGACTCCCCAATCCCTTCCCTATCAGCGCCGCCTACTCCTCAGTGCAAAAAGTCCTTCTCTAACACTACAAATTAAAGGCTCGGCAGCAGTCGCCGAAACAGAAGTACGGCAAGACCAAATACAACCGCTGTATGAACAAAAAGCAAAACTGACCGGCTTTAGAAAGGAAGAGGCCATGAGTGCCATGGCGTGTGGACCAAGGCAACTCTATGCCAATTACCAAATGCCCATGACGGATTATAATACCGAAAATTATCAGCACCGCTCTGATAATGGATACAAAGAAGCCGTCCAGCAAGCACTCTCTACCCTTAGCATCGATGTGGACCGTGCTTCCTACAGCAATGTTAGACGCTTCCTCCACAACCGGCAATTGCCACCTGCAGATGCTGTGCGTGTTGAAGAACTCATCAATTATTTCCCCTATACTTATCCTGCTCCAAAAAATGGTGATGTTTTTTCGATCACCCGCCAACTAAGCGATTGTCCCTGGAACGACAAACACCAACTGATTCGAATTGGTATAAAAGGAAAAGATATAGAAGTCAAAAATAGGAAGACCAATAATCTTGTTTTCCTAGTGGATGTGTCGGGTTCTATGTCCAGTTCGGACAAGCTGCCTCTTCTCAAAAGCGGACTGCGTTTACTTGTCGATCAGATGCAGGCGGAAGACCGTATAACTCTGGTCGCCTATGCAGGCGCGGCAGGAATGGTGCTGCCACCAACGGATGGAAAGCATAAAGATCAGATTCTCGAAGCGCTTGAACGTCTCGAGTCGGGTGGTTCCACAGCAGGCGGTGCGGGCATTACGCTGGCGTATAAAGTAGCCCGTGAGCAGTTTCTGCAGGAAGGCAACAACCGAATTATCCTTGCCACAGATGGGGACTTCAATGTGGGCATCAGCAGTGAAGGGGAATTGGTGCGCCTCATCGAAAAAGAACGGGCAAGTGGCGTGTTCTTGACCGTTCTCGGTTTTGGAACCGGCAATCTAAATGATGCTGTGATGGAACAACTCGCTGATAAAGGGAATGGTAATTACGCCTACATTGATAATCTGCTGGAAGCCAAAAAAGTCCTCGTCCACGAAATGGGCGGTACACTCGTAACGATTGCATCTGATGTTAAAATTCAAGTGGAATTTAATCCGGCAAAGGTAAAAGCCTATCGCCTTGTGGGCTACGAAAATCGTTTACTAAATGCAGAGGATTTTAATGATGACAAAAAAGATGCAGGCGAGCTGGGCTCTGGCCATACCGTGACGGCACTTTATGAAATCATTCCTACAGGCTCCGATGAAACTGTGCCGGGTAGTGATGCCCTCAAATACCAGACAACAAAATCCCCAGCTACTTTTAGCGATGAGATTATGACCGTCAAGTTTCGATACAAAGAGCCTGGTACCAATACTTCTAAATTAATTACCTCCGTACTCAAAGACGAAAAAATAAGTCTGTCTGAAGCGGGAGAAGATTTCCAGTTCG
>CALPON020000091.1 GCA_943325195.2 Sphingobacterium thalpophilum
GCCACTAGAGGAAAGGGTGGCAGAACTACCAATACAAATTAACGGCGGGCTCGGGACAATAGGAGCAATCGGAGTGGTGACGACAGTTACCGGCGCAATGGCCGATGCAGTGCAACCTAATGCACTCGATCCCACTACCGTGTGATTCTGAGTAGCAGAAGGGAAGATATTGGAACCGTTGGCCACGTTTCCATTCCAAGTATAACTGATGGCGGAACCAAGTCCAGTGAGGGTGACAGGATTCCCCGAACAAACTGTTGGCTGACTCACAATTGCACTCACTGTGGGAACAGGATGTATAGAAATAGACAAAGCTGCGCTGCTTGTGCCACAAGCGTTACCACCTGTGACGGTATAACCGGCAGTTGTTGTGGGTGAAAATGCGACCCCGTTAGTGACAGGTAGCGATGTGGTTACCCAGGTATAGGTGTTGGAACCACTAGCAGTGAGCATCACGGTAGAGTTGGGACACGATCCGCTGCCCAAGCTGGCTGTATTCACTACGGTTAAGGTTGGTAAGGCGGGATTAACAATGACATTTAAGGTATTGCTGGTACTACAATTAGCTGAGCTGGTGGCGACAATGCCATACTGCGTATTCACCGTGGGAGAGACAACAATTGATTGCGTCGTTGCGCCGCTACTCCAACTATAATTGCTGACTGCATTGGTAGTTAATGTGAGGGATTGCCCGGCACAAATTACAGGCGTCACTGTGCTATTGCCGGGTAAACTCGTCAAACTGACAAAGCAGTTATTAGTCACAATAATGTCATCAACATAAGCCCCATCGTAGGCATTACCAATGCCATCAATCGAATTAAAATTAAAGCGAATTAGGACCGTCTGGTTACTATACGTATTCAGACTATAGATAATGGGCTGCCAAGAAGAAGTATGCACCAAACCGGGAGGTGTTCCGTTCGATGCCATGATATTGGTCCAGGTCGTACCGCCGTTACTCGAAATCTGGAGCGTCAGCACATCATAAGTGCAAGTAAAGCCAGCACTCTGGCATTCGGTATTTAAAAAATAATTAAAAGTAAGAACAGCACCAGACGCGCCAATAGTAATTGGCGCTGTCGTCAAGTCCCCGCTCACGGTATTACTGCCATTGCCAAACTGACAAGAACTACCTGAAAAAGTAGCAACACCTCCAGTTGAATGGCCCAGTGTATTGACCTGGGCACAGGTACTGTTCCAAAGCCAGTTGCCGGAAGAACCCCCACTGGCCGTGGCTGTCCCTAAACTCGTGGCAAAGTTGTTAGAGTAAACAATTTGTGACTTCGCCGAAAACCCTGATAAAAGGGTGGCTAGCACAATAAACGTACGAATTGACTTCATAAAAAACTTATTTTTCTCAGGCTAAAGAAGATATCTAAAAACAAATATAAGAAATAAGTGCCTATTTATGCCGGACTTTTTCAATTTTCATAGTGTCATTGTGACAGCTTTGCAGACTGTTGATGCCGATTCGAGCTGTATAGACGCTGGTAATGGTCCCTTCCTCTCATTTAATAAATTCTGCTTGCGAGAACCTGACATTTGCTTGGTTGAAAAGCTGAAAACTTGCCCTTAGGAGTGCTTTCAAAGTTTTTTAAAATGCCTATCTTTACGATCTTAAGCGCAAAATAAATGAAAGACATTTTCGAGAAGATCACAAGCAATCTGGGTCCGATTGGCGAGCATGCAAAAGAATCACATGGTTATTTTACTTTCCCAAAACTGACTGGAGACATTAATCCACACATGGATTTTCGGGGAAAAAAATTGCTAAACTGGAGTCTGAATAATTATTTGGGATTAGCCAACCATCCAGAAGTCCGCGAAGCAGACGTGGAGGGAGCAAAACAATTTGGACTTGCTGCGCCAATGGGAGCGCGCATGATGAGCGGTAATACCGATTATCACGAAGCACTTGAAAAAGGTCTGTCACAACTCGTTAAAAAAGAAGATACCATTCTTTGTAACTTCGGTTATCAGGCTGTAATCAGTGCCATTGATGCGATTGTGGACCGCCACGATGTGATTGTATACGATGCTGAAAGTCACGCCTGCATTCTTGATGGTGTGCGTCTTCATATGGGTAAACGTTATGTCTTCAAGCACAATGACGTTGAAGATTTTGAAAAACAAATGGTGCGCGCGACGAAACTCGCAGAAGAAACAGGTGGCGCGATACTCGTGATTACCGAAGGCGTCTTCGGCATGCGCGGTGATCAGGGTACTTTGAAAGAGATTGTTGAATTAAAGAAAAAATACTCCTTCCGTCTATTTGTCGATGATGCGCATGGTATCGGTACAATGGGTCCAAATGGTGGTGGAACAGGAGAAGAACAAAACTGTCAGGACGGCGTGGATATCTACTTCGGTACCTTTGCAAAATCATTTGCACTCATCGGTGGCTTTGTCTCTTCCACAAAAGAAGTAATCACCTTCCTGCGCTATAATATGCGTTCGCAGATTTTCGCAAAATCACTACCCTTACCATTGGTATTTGGTTTATTAAAACGTCTCGAATTATTAAATAAACACCCCGAATACCGTCACCAATTATGGACCATTGCTAAAACCCTACAAAAAGGTCTGGTGGATGCTGGCTTTGATATTGGTGTAACAAATACGATGGTGACTCCGGTCTACATGCGTGGATCTATACCAGAAGCGACGAATATGGTCATTGACCTCCGTGAAAATTACGGCATTTTTTGCTCCATGGTGGTTTATCCAGTAGTACCAAAAGGCATGATTATTTTGCGCCTTATTCCAACTGCGGTGCATACCCTAGAAGACGTTCATTATACAATTGAAAGCTTTAGTAAAATCAAGGATCGCTTATATGGCGGCGAATACGCAGCTGAGAAAATCAAAGTCGGCTTTGCGCAGGAACTCTAAGCGATCTCTACCTTTCCATTCTTTAAAAAATCCCGGCTGGTCCGGGATTTTTTTTTTCAGGCTACCGAATGGATTTGGTGCTCCTTTCCGTTCAATTCAAAACACGCGCCTGCCCGCTTGCCCTGCAATTGCTGGCCCAGCGGGGATCGAAGGGAAACAACCACCAGTTCTGAAGCCCCTACTTTCAGTCTTCCAACAGGGGGACCGATGAGAAAATTACCGATACTGGTTTGAACCCATGCCCCAGCAAGCACCGTTTGCCTGGGGAGTGCAAAAGACGGTTCCGACAGTTCCTGAAACTGAACCTGTATCTCCCGCCTTTGTCGTTGCAGATTTTCATGTTCTGTCTGCAAGCGCGCTCTTGCTGTTTCGTGCTTATCACCAGCCGACGATTTTGTCTCTGACTCCATCGCGAGATCCAGCTCCGCGATACCCTCTGAAAGTTCATCCAGACGTGACTGTAGTAATGCCCTGCAGGCGCTTATAATTTCAACCTTTTCCACCAAAAATTAGCGATTGGATTCAAAGTTAAAACTTTAAAGTCCTTCTACCGTTATTCCCCGCAGAATAAGTGGTGACAAGGTTCAGACTTTATTTAATAAAAGAGCAGAGATTGTTTAAAAAAAGTGTAAAACAGAGCCGTCACAAAAGAGTAAATTAGGAGGATGAGTAAGAGCGGAGAAGTGAAAGAGACACCTTTAATGAAACAATACAATAGTATTAAATCCAAGTACCCTGATGCTATTTTATTGTTCCGTGTGGGCGACTTTTACGAAACCTTTGGTGAAGATGCCATTCGCGCTGCAAAGATTCTTGGTATTGTTCAGACCCGCCGCGCCAATGGTGCCGCAGCCTATATTGAACTGGCCGGGTTTCCGCACCACAGTCTGGACTCCTACTTACCTAAATTAGTCCGTGCCGGCTACCGGGTGGCCATTTGTGATCAGCTGGAAGATCCAAAAACAGTCAAAGGCATTGTCAAGCGGGGCATAACGGAGTTGGTCACCCCGGGGGTAAGTTTTAATGATAAAATCCTCAATCATCAGCAAAATAATTTTCTTGCATCGGTCCATTTTGATGGCACTCAGGCGGGCCTGGCACTGTGTGATATTTCTACCGGTGAGTTCATGGTGGCGCAGGGCAATGTCACTTATATCGAAAAACTAATTCAGAATTTTAAACCCAACGAACTCTTATTTGAAAAATCAAAACGTGCTGCGCTTGATGAGTTGGTTGGTGACCGTTTTTATTCCTTTGGTCTGGATGACTGGGCTTTTAGTTACGATTATGGTAACGAGAGTCTCTGCAAACAGTTTGAGATTACCTCACTGAAAGGATTCGGAATTGAGGAACAAAAACTTGCCATTCCTGCCTGTGGTGCTTTATTACACTACCTGAACGAAACCAAGCATGACCGTTTGCAGCACATCAAACGGGTGAACCGAATTGATGAAGAAAATTATGTCTGGCTCGATAAATTTACCATCCGCAATCTTGAATTGTATAACAGTAACCATGAGAATGGAAAAAGCCTGATAGATGTCATTGACAAGACCGTTTCTCCGATGGGGTCCCGGCTGTTAAAGCGCTGGCTGGCATTACCGCTGAAAGATATTCAAGCGATTGAAGAACGGCATGAGGCGGTTTCCTATTTCACCGCCCATTCCGAAGAAACAAGTTCATTACTCGACTTATTAAAAGTAATTGGTGACCTCGAACGACTCATTTCAAAGGTTTCCGCTATCCGCGCAAATCCCCGAGAATTAATTCATCTGAAACGTTCGCTGGAAACGATTTCCGCCATCAAAGATCAGATGGCCCAATCAGATAACAGCACCCTGCGCATGATTGCCGACCAACTCAATCCCTGCCAGCTCATGTTTGAACGACTCGATCGGGAGCTGAACGAAGAAGCGCCGGTGAATGTTCTGAAAGGGAATGTGATCAGTAAAGGCATTCACACGGAGCTGGATGAATTGCGGGAGATTGCTTTTAATGGAAAAGATTATTTATTACAAATTCAAATGCGCGAAGTGGAGCGAACCGGTATCACCTCGCTGAAAGTTGCTTTTAATAATGTCTTCGGTTATTATCTAGAAGTGACGCATGTGCACAAGGACAAGGTGCCGCAGGAATGGATACGCAAACAAACCCTCACTACCGCAGAACGTTATATCACACCTGAGCTAAAAACCTACGAAGAGAAAATTCTCGGGGCAGAAGAGAAAATTACGGCTATTGAACAACGGTTATTTGAACAACTGGTGCGTGATCTTGCTGCCTACATCGAACCAATCCAGGTAAATGCGGCCCTGCTCGCACGACTGGACGTGCTCTGTGGATTCGCGACACTCGCGCGTGAAAACCGCTACTGTCGTCCCCGCTTCAACGAAGGCTTTGCCTTAAACATTACCGAAGGCAGACACCCCGTGATTGAAAAACAATTACCGGTCGGCACTGAATATGTCAGCAATAATGTCTTCCTCGATAACGATGCTACACAAATCATGATGATTACCGGTCCCAACATGAGCGGTAAGTCTGCACTCCTGCGCCAAACAGCGCTGATTGTCTTACTGGCTCAGATAGGCTGCTATGTTCCAGCGAAAGCTGCAGACCTCAGCATTGTCGACAAAATCTTTACCAGGGTAGGCGCCACCGATAACATTAGTAGTGGCGAATCAACTTTTATGGTGGAGATGAATGAAACAGCCAGCATTCTGAACAATCTGAGCAACCGCAGTCTCGTCCTTCTCGATGAAATTGGCCGTGGTACTTCTACCTACGATGGTATTAGCATTGCTTGGAGCATTGCGGAATACATCCACAACCAACAGGTTCACAAAGCGAAAACACTTTTTGCCACGCATTATCATGAGTTAAATGACATGACGAATTTATTTCCGCGCATAAAAAACTTCAATGTCTCGGTGAAAGAAAGTGGAAAGAAAATTATTTTTCTCCGCAAGCTGGCAGAAGGCGGCAGCGAGCATAGTTTCGGGATTCACGTGGCGCGGATGGCAGGTATGCCAACGTATGTGTTAGACCGTGCTAATATCATTCTCAAAAAACTGGAAAAGGAGCATGAATTTCAGATGGAAGGCGATGATCAGTTGGTGGTAGATGGCAGTACCCGCATCAATGACCGCAGCAAGAGCGACATGCAGCTCAGCTTTTTTCAGCTGAACGATCCCATCCTGCAGCAAATAAAAGAAGAGATTCTACAAATCGACATCAACACCCTCACCCCAGTGGAAGCTTTGTTGCGACTGAACGAAATTAAAAAACTGGTGGGGGGATAAGTGTTTAACCTCAGAAAAAAAGAAAGATTTTCCAGCTACACTATCTTTTGTAACTTTGTTTGTAGAGTTCTTCTAAGGCCCAGGCGCCTTCCGGTTTCGCACCTTATACTTTTTGCCGGAACGTCTTTTTAGTAAGAACAGCAGCGGAATAAAAACCATTTACCTATGAAAAAAAACAGAATACACTTAGCCCTTCTCCTGCTACTGACAGCGGGATGCATCGCGGCACAGACGTTTGTCCCTTTGACCACAACAGGTTATTCACTAGACGGCGTCGCAGAAAATACGACGGCTATTTCCACAACAGGCGGTGCATTGGATGCCAGTGACTTTGTACTCTATTCTCAATTTTACGGCACCTTATACGGCGGCGGTGCCACGGGACTTCCAAATAATGGGACAATTGCAAGTGGAACCCGTACCTATCAGTTACAGCCTTATACTGGCTTTAATACCGTTCGTTTATTCGCAGGGGGACAAGATTCCATCAATGTTCTGAATCCCCAGCCTTACCCGGTCATCAGTTTGCTAGGTTTTGGGACACAAGGCGCTGCTACCGCCAGTATCACCCTGCGCTTTACCGATAATACCACCCAGGTATTTACACCTCTAACCATGGACGATTGGTTTGGTACCTCACCCGCGGTCTACAGCGGCTTTGATCGGGCACTTCGCACAACGGGTGCGCCCGCTCTTGTGGGCGCACTGGGCAATCCCAAATTTTTCGCTTTTGATCTAGGCATTGCTTGCGCCAATCAAGGCAAAGCAGTCAAGTCCATCAAAATAAAAAATAACAGTGCTTCGTCACAGATTTGCGTGATGGCTGTTTCGGGGGGACTCCCCTCCTACTCCATCAGTTCAACGCCGGCGTCTCTCTGCTCAGGCGCCACTGGCACCTTATCCGCTGTCGGCCTAACCAGTTATACGTGGCTGCCGGTCAATAATTTTACGGGATCAACAAGCAGTAGCGTCGTGGTGACACCAAATACCAGCACCACCTATACCTTGATCGGCACTAGCAGTGGTTGTCCGGCCTACGCAACCACAACCATTGTGGTTAGCAATGGCTCACCCGTTCTGGCATTCAGCGGCTCCACACCAACTGTGTGTCTGGGAGCTGCGGCGACCATCAGTGCCAGTGGCGCACTAAATTACACGCTCAGTAATGCACTAGCCAACAATGTTCCCTTTACACCCACGGCAAGCGCTGTTTACACGATCACGGGTGCTAATGGCTGTGGTGTGAATACACAGACGTATGCAGTAGCAGTGTCTCCTTTAATTGTTTCAGCAAGCACCGCTACTCCGAATGTTTGTTCTGGTGCAGCCGTGACCTTAAGTGCCAGTGGTGCAGCGACCTATACCTGGCTTCCTGTGAATCTGCAGGTGGGCAATGCCGTGGTAAATCCCACCGTTACAACTACCTATACACTACTAGGTAAAATAGGTGGCTGCAATGGTGCCACGACCCTCGCCCTGGCAGTGAAACCAAATCCAACCTTAACCATCAGTCCCGCTTCAGCAGCCATCTGTCAGGGGGACTCCATTCTTTTGACTGGCTCTGGCAATGCCATCACCTATACTTGGTCACCAGGGGGACAGAACAGTACGTCGATTTACGCGCGCCCAAACCAGTTGACACTTTACACCATTTCGGGAACTAATTCAGTTAACTGCATTTCCAATGCGCAACAGGCGGTATTTGTCAATCCTAATCCGACTATCTATGTTTCAAGCATCAATCCAACCGTCTGTATCGGCGGACCTGCGACGGTTATTGCGACAGGCGCCACCACATATTCCTGGAATCAAATCAGTGGAACTGCGACACAAATTCTTAATCCCCTCGCCACTGCGGTCTACACGGTAATGGGCGCCTTGTCAACGGGCTGTTTCGGAACAGCCACCGTGTTACTCAGTGTTTATATCCCAACCCTTTCCATAACGGCAAACACGTCCATTTGTCCTGGCGGTAGTCTCGTCCTCTCTGCGGGGGCGGCCAGCAATTATAGCTGGACCAACGGTTTACCACCTCAGCAATTTGTGCAGATCACGCCGCTGGCGACCACTATTTACAGTGTCAATGCACTCGTGTATGGACCAGGTCAAATTACTTGTCCCGCCTCCAACAGCGTGCAAGTAACAGTCAATAGCAATCCGGTTGTGACCATCAGCAGTAACCGCAGCAGTACCGTTGTCTGCAGTGGCGAACCCCTGCGCCTAACAGGCAGCGGCGCATTGACTTATCTCTGGAGCACTGGTGTCAGCACATCCAGTATTCTCGTAAATCCCACCACGACCCGAACCTATTCTTTAACGGGCACGGATGCCAATGGTTGCGAAAGCACGGTACAGTATAGTGTCAAAGTAATTATCTGCACTGGAATCGGGGAGCTCTCAGAACATCCTTCACTGAAACTTTATCCAAATCCTTCATCCGGTCGACTTCTTATTAAAGCCAACAAGGCAAGTGAGATCGCGATCTACTCCATGAGCGGCCAATTAGTGCTGCAACTGAGCTTAGATGCCAAAACAAATTTTGAAGAGCAAATCCAGGATCTTGCCGAGGGCATCTACAGCGTTAAGCAGAGCACGGAGGATGGTCTCTTTCAGCAGAAACTTATTATCCAGAAATAAAAAAGATAACCAACAAAAAATAAAAAAGCCCTGCTAGTGCAGGGCTTTTTTTTGAATTAGTCGGGCGCTTTTTCCCTTCGTAAAAACCAGCAGAAGACTGTGAATACCAAGGAAAGTGAGGTACAGAGGCTGTACCAGTAAAAGTAACGTAATTCTGTGTCAGCAGGATAGACAAAGAAATGGATGATTAAATAAAAGAGCGCAGAGCATGCCAGCACCATTAGTAGTTCTCTGTGCGGGCGGAGTTTAGGCAAAAAAGCGAGCAGCAAGAAAAGGAGATTGATAATTATCCAATACCAGGGAACCATGTACCACGCATATTGTCGGACCTCGATTTTATAGAAAAACTTATCCCGTAAAGAATTCGGCTCCAGTTTAAAACCAAAATTATTAGGCTTGATGTAAGGATACATAATCATCATCCCATTTCCACTCTCTCTTATTTTAGTAAAATAAAGAGAACCCTCGTATTTCATTTTCAGATACTGCGGCAGATGGCTGAGTATAGCTGCACGCCAGTAGGCCTGCAGAGACTTGTGCTCTAACTCGGTCAAACCCGGAAGAATCTGTTTATGATCAGGATTCCACCAAATATTGTCAAAGCTCATTAGCTGGTAGTGACTAAAAAGGTAGGCCGTATCAAAACCTTTCCAGCTCGTTATTTCGGTTGGGAAGAGTAATTGTCCGGAGCGCATGGATAGTCCGGTAAGATCATGCGCAATTAATTTATATTCAATATGGTCATCATTCGCCTGAAGGACAAAACGGCTAATTATTTTTTCTAATTGAAGAGCGGAAAAAGCGAGAACCAGAGCGATGCCCGCTGCTATTCGTCTTTTGGAGCCGAAAGCAGAAGGAAAAGAAAGTCGAAACCAGAAAAATAAAAGTGGAATACTGCCTGGGACACCGCTGACGCGTACCCAGGTTCCGTAAAAAATAAGAAGCAAAATCAAGACCCGCTGCCATGGATTTGGTCGGGTTTTTTCGAAATAAAAAAAGATCAGCAAACTAATGGCCAGAAACCAACTCAAGCTCATGTGGAGGTCTTTCCAGATATTGCCCGCCACATTTTGGACATAGGGTGCGGCGAGCAGCAGAAAGAGAAGTGGAGAAAGCAAGGGCAGACGCTTAAAAATAACCTCGGCCAAAAAACCGGCCCCGACCCAGAGCAGCAGCTGTTGAAAGATGAGCATGGGTTGAGGTCCTACATAAAAATTTAATAGCAGATGCCAGAAACCAGCCATAACGGGCGGGTGCCAATTGCCATACTGGCCATGCAATGCCTGAGTAAACTGA
This sequence comes from Sphingobacterium thalpophilum, assembly GCA_943325195.2. Lineage (GTDB taxonomy): Bacteria > Bacteroidota > Bacteroidia > B-17B0 > Aurantibacillaceae > Aurantibacillus. The sequence goes on from CALPON020000091.1 coordinate 10,131, forward strand.
TCCAGCGAATCGGGCGAAATAAATCCCGGGTAAAAAAGAAATAAACTAGCGGTAAAACCACAGAGGCAGCAGAAAAATATAAAAATCCGTCGAACTTTGTTGGACTGAAAGACGGAAAAAAAAGTGGAAGTAGTCATTCACTGCAAGTATACTCAATTTGCAGTCAGGAGAAAAAAGGAGGGTTCATGCGATTTTGCAGGTATTTTTATTTTTTTTTGTTCGGAACAAAAAAATTACTTATTTTTGCCACCCGTTCTGAGACTTAATGTCTTAAAAGTATGGCCCCGTTAATCGGGAAAAAAGCGAAAGTAGCTCAGTTGGTAGAGCGTAACCTTGCCAAGGTTAAGGTCGCGGGTTCGAGACCCGTCTTTCGCTCTGAAGGAAGCCCTCACAGGGCTTTTTTTATGATGTGTTCGTCAGGAGCACAGATGCCTCGGTGGTGGAACGGTATACACGAAGGACTTAAAATCCTTTGCCTTTACGGGCTTGCGGGTTCAAATCCCGCCCGAGGTACAAAATGAGAGTGAGAGTGGAGAGCGAGAGCGGTTGCCTGCCCTCGACTCAATACTCGCTCACCCTGTACTCGACTCACTACTCGCTCTCACACTCACCCATGCACTCTACTCAATACTCGCTCTGACCCTCACACACACTAAACCCCAAAATTCAAGCTACAAAATCAGAGTGAGAGTGGAGAGCGAGAGCGGACACCTGTACTCGACTCAATACTCGCTCTGACGCTCACCCTTGCCCTCGACTCAATACTCGCTCTGACCCTCACACACACTAAACCCCAAAATTCAAGCTACAAAATCAGAGTGAGAGTGGAGAGCGAGAGCGGACACCTGTACTCGACTCA
>CALPON020000092.1 GCA_943325195.2 Sphingobacterium thalpophilum
GTGCCGCCAATCGTCAATACGGCCACAAATCGCGTGGTGATTACAGCAGAGGGAAATTACGGAAGTGGCAATGCCTCGGTCTTTGTCTGGGATCAGGTAAGTGACCGCGCTAGCGGTGATGTGTACCAAGCTGTGAATGGCAAATCTTGTGGTGATGTCCTGCAATCGCTACTCCACATCAACAAAAACTATTTTCTGGTCATGAATAATTCTGGGAAAATTATTGTGACGGACCAAGAGTTTAAAAAAACTGGTGAAATTAACGGTTTAGCTTCTCCCCGATATATTCTGCAAGTGACGGATGCAAAAGCTTATGTCAGCGACCTGCAAGCTAATAAAATCAGCATCGTGAATCTCAAGGAGTCAGCGCTGAAAGGAAGTATTCCTTGCAGGGGTTGGACCGAGCAGATGTGCTTGATTTACAACAAAGTGTTTGTGACCAATTTATCTTCACGGTATCTCAGCATTATTAATAGCATGACTGACCAGGTCATCGATAGTATTGAGGTAGGAGCAGGGGCGGGCAGTTTGGTGACGGATGCAGGCGATAAGTTGTGGGTGCTCTGCCGCGGCGATATAGCGCTAAAGGAAAAAGCCCGGTTAGTACAAATTGATCCGGTGACCCAAGTAATCCTTCAAAAAATAGAATTAGAGGGCTCCCCTTTTAATTTATGTGTGGATGGGAGCGGCACCGATTTGTACTTTCTAAATGCAGGACTTTATCATTTTAAAATTAAAGAGAAACTTGCGGTAAAGATTTATGGCGAGGCCTCTTCCAATTTTTACGGATTGGCGGTGGATCCTGCAACAGGCAACCTGTTTGTTTCCGATGCCATGGATTATTCCCAGGCTTCTACAATTAGCATTTTGTCAAAAGATGGAACGTTGAAAAAAAGTATCAAAGCGGGAATCAATACGGGTGGTTTTTATTTTGATTAAATAATCCCATATTTGGCTTTATGAGCCTTGCGCTGAATGTTGTTTCTTTCGATGTCCCTTTTCCTCCGAATTATGGCGGGGTGATTGACGTGTATTATAAACTGGTTGCCCTGCGCGACGCGGGTGTGAAAATCTACCTGCATGCATTTGTATATGGTCGCCAACCCGCACCGCAGCTTGAAGAACTCTGCGAAAAAGTATATTATTACCAGCGACAGACGGGCATCCAAGCGAACCTGTCACTTGATCCTTACACGGTGCGCTCTCGGCAGTCAGTCGAGCTGGAGAAAAACCTTTTAAGTAATGATTTTCCGATTCTGTTCGAAGTATTGCACACCTGCTACCTGCTGGATGATGCCCGTTTTAAGAACCGCAAAAAAATTTACCGCCATAGCAATATTGAACATGATTATTACCGGGAATTGGCGCGCTCCGAAAAAAATCTAATTAAAAAATTATATTTAAAGATTGAAGCGGCTAAATTAAAACGCTTTGAATCCATCCTGAGCAATGCGGATTTGATTCTAGCAGTAAACCAGACGGATACGGCCTACTTCCGGAATAAATTTCCAAAGGTGCGGACTGAGTACTTACCGAGTTTTCATGCCAATAGTACCAGTACCAATAAAACAGGCAGTAGTGATTATATTTTGTTTCATGGTAATCTCGCCATCTCCGAAAACTATGAAGCGGTCATATGGCTGGCCCGCTATGTCTTCTCAGCCATCAATTTTAAGGTGGTGGTTGCCGGTCTTCGTCCGCCTGCTTTTCTGCTTGAAGAACTGGCGAAGTTTCCAAATATTCAGGTAAAAGCAAGTCCTAACGAAGACGAAATGACCCAGCTAATTCGCAATGCGCAACTGCATGTGCTGTGGACATCGCAGCCCACCGGTCTAAAATTAAAATTACTCAATGTGCTTTTTAAAGGGCGTTTTGTAGTTTGTAATCCCAATATGCTGGCAGGGACAGAAATCAATGCCGACCAGTCGCTCTTTGTCTGCAATTCACCCGAAAAATTTATTGCTTGCATCAACGAATGCCTGTACAAAGAATTTACCCTGGAATTAGGAAGAGAACGCGAAAAGATGACACGGAACTTCAGTAATCAGACAAATATCCTGATTCTGCTTAAGAGTGTGTTTACTGATTAAACAAGAATTAAGGGGACAGAGACGGAGTGGCGGACATTCTCGATCGTTGAGCCGAGCAAAAGATCCTTAATGGTACGATGACCATGCGTTCCCATGACTAGGGCATCACAGTTATTTTTTTTCAGAAGTTCCGGAATTACAAATTTAGGGTTGCCGAATCCCAGATGAATTTCAGAAGGAATGCCTTTTTCACTGAGACTTTGCTGATAGCGGACGAGATTTTGATAATCTAGCTCTCGTTCGTGGTCATAGGCGTTTTCGCCATACACGACGGCATTCGTGCTTTCAAGAACATGAATTAATATCAGCCGAACCCTTGTCCCCCCGAGTTGCACCGCCTTGTTGATGGCTTTGTTATCACTAGTACTAAAGTCCACCGTTACAGCGATTCGCTCCATGACTGTGGCTGCCTGAAGGTGCAGTGGAATGAAGGCACCGTGAACACCATCTACTGGTTTCACCCGGTCTTTTACCAGCACCGGCACGAGCAGAATATAAATAAGCATGAGGAAACAGAAGATGCACAGGGGCACCAGCGTAAAGCTAATTAACACCGGATAATCGCTGCTGGTGATAAGATCTGTAATCTCTGCATAGACGAGTTTGAGGTTTAAAGCAATAATAATGAGCGCCGCCAGCCAGGATAGTATTTTTTGCCAGGCAGGTATTACAAAATCTCCCATTTTGGATCGGTCGCTGACGAAGTGAATGAGGGGAATGATGGCAAAGCCTAATTGTAAACTCAGCACTACCTGTGAGAAAATCAGGAGTCGTCCAGTTGCCGAATCTCCTAGTATCAAAATAGTTAAAAAAGCAGGAATAATGGCAATCAACCGTGTCAACAGGCGCCGAATCCAGGGTTGAAGTCGAAGGTTTAAATAACCTTCCATCACCACTTGTCCTGCCAGAGTTCCCGTAATGGTACTCGATTGTCCCGCTGCAATCAGCGCAATGGCAAACAAGATGGGTGCCAGCGCACTTCCCAGCATTGGAGCCAATAACATATGGGCGTCCTGAATTTCTACGACATCGTGGCGGCCTTGTTTGAAAAAGGTAGTCGCGGCAAGAATCAAAATGGCGCCGTTGACAAACAAGGCTAGGTTGAGGGCAATGGTGCTGTCGATGGTGTTATAACGAATGGCTTTTTTTATGCCAGCGGGACTGCGCTCAAAGGTCCTGGTTTGCACCAATGAACTGTGCAGATAGAGATTATGAGGCATCACCGTAGCACCAATAATGCCAATGGCGATGTAGAGGGCCTGGTCATTTTCAATAAAGGGGACAAAGCCACCTGCAATATCTTTTATCGCCGGTTGCGCAATCATCAGTTGAATAAAGAACGAGATGCCAATGAGTACGACTAGGCTAATGATAAAGGCTTCGAGTTTACGAATGCCTTTGTTGAGGAGGAACAGGAGGACAAAACTATCGAACACCGTGATGCAAACACCCATGAGAATACTAATGCCGGGAAATAATAAATGCAGGCCAATGGCCATGCCGATCACTTCAGCGAGGTCGCAGGCGGCGATCGCAATTTCTGCGAGGACGTACAAAAAAAGATTAACCAAACGGGGATAATTTTCCCGGGAGGCCTGCGCAAGGTCCTTGCCAGTGACCACGCCGAGACGCACACAATGACTTTGCAATAATAGAGCAATGAGGTTGCTCATCAGCAACACCCAGAGTAGACTGTAGCCAAATTTACTACCGCCGGCAATGTCCGTTGCCCAATTACCGGGATCCATATAGCCCACACTGATCATGTAGGCGGGACCAAAGAACGCTAACAAGCGCCGCCAGGAAGTTGTTTTGTTTGTGCTGACGCTGGCGTTGACTTCACCGAGTGATTTTCCAGTCTGACTCATTGGGCTATTTCTACTAAAATTCCTGCCGTAACTTTTTCACTAATAAATTGGGAAGGTGCTTTATTAACACGGACCTTCAAGGAGTTGTCAAAAACAACGCGCTCCATAATACGCAGCTCATCTCCAATTCTCAAGCCCAGTGCAGTGAGGTGCTGAAGAAAGGCCGGGCTGTGTTCACGGACGCCGGTGAAAACATAGACTTTTTTAGGCTCTGCTTTATCAAGAGCTAGCATCTTATTCGGTTTAAAATGGCCGTGAATGTCCGGGATAGGATCTCCATGCGGATCTCGGCGGGGATGACCCAGAAAAGCGTCGAGGCGTTCAATAAGCTCTTCACTGCGAATATGCTCTAATTGCTCGGCAATATCATGAACCTCATCCCAGTTAAACTTTAATTCCTGCATCAGGAAAACTTCCCAGAGACGGTGCTTGCGGACAATACCCACCGCTATCTTTTGTCCCTTTGTACTTAAACGGACGCCCTTGTATTTTTCATAATGAATGAGTTTTTTTTGCGCCAGTCGCTTCAACATCTCTGTCACAGATGCCGCCTTGTTCTTCAGCTGCAGAGAAAGGTGACTTGTGGTAACTTCCCCCGCTTCTGCAGATAGCGACCAGATGGCCTTGAGGTAATTTTCTTCGGTATAACTTAACTGCATACTAAGCAAAGATAGTGAATTAAGCTAGCCAAAAAAATTATTTAGGTCAACCTAAATAATAAATGAGATATAACAAGTTATTTAAAATTAGGTGGGCCTAGGCACTTCTGCCCGAGCGCCAATAAAGACCGCGAAATGGATTTTAATTCTTGTCGAAACCTAATCGTATCTTGATCCAGGGGCAAAGCACATTCTTGTGCGCATTCCGCGTTAAAATTAATGTGCCAGCAGGTAGAGAGAGAGGTGGCTTGCGCTGTCTGCCTGATACAAACGGCCCGATATTTTTTTGAACGAGCCAGTCGTCACCCTTGCAGTCGAATCCAAAAATTCTCAATACTGGACCTTCCAACACTCATCGAAAAAAGTCGACCTCGGTCTGCTGATCCGACAAAATAGTAAAAGACTTTTCGATTGTGTAGATACTGCCTCTCAGGGAGCGGGCTCTCCAAGCGGTGACGTAATTGCCAGGTTGCAGATAATAAGTCTGTTGGGTCTGCTGGCTGAGGTTACAGACCCATTCCAGTTTGTCGTTACGACGGACTAGAATGCTGCCATCGCCCGCTTCCAGACAACGTATCTTTAAAATTCCCGCATTGGCTATTTCTACTGTTTTTTTCTGCGATTGTTCAATGCGCAGGTCGGATAGAAGTGTGCGGGGAAGTGTCAGTATTTCTAAATCATAGTTCCCAATGATGTACTTCTCGGTTGTGTTTAAGGGTTGCACATTTAAGGTGTTAGCGTCTTCTTTTTTGCGGACAATGCACTTGACCTTCTCGTTAAAGTTATAGGCGCCTTCATTCCTTTTAATCTGTAATTGCCCCTGCGGTGCATCGATCGCGATTATCGTGTGCTTTCCTGCAGCAAGTCGGGTTTCCTTACTTTCAACCGGAGGTATCGTATGGGCAATGACTTTATAGGTCGGATAGTCATCGAGCAACAGGGTGTCGGGATTATTTAGGTAATTCAGCGTGTGAATGTAATTGTATTTGTAAGTCTTATTCTTTACATCCACAAAAGTCATGTTAACATCCGTCTCCAGCGGCTGCTGCATGGTATTCAGCAGATTGACTTGTGTGGTACTCTTGTTAAGTTTCTGTTCTTGAATCACCGAACTAATGGTCCCAAAGGTGGCAGCATCATCGTAATTATAAAATGTCCCCACGCATTCAAACGTTTTTATTTGCTCGGGACTCAATCCAATGCCAATGATAAAGGGCTTGAATAAAATACCTTTCTCCATTAGCTTCTGTCTGGCTTTGCAGGGATCACCGCCACATTCTTCAATGCCGTCTGTAATGAGAATAACGATGTTATTACTCTTATTGTCCTTAAAATCATTCGCTGCCTCGGTCATGGAATGCTCAATGGGCGTAATCCCGGTAGGTTTTGCTTCCAAAACTTTTTGTTTAATGAGACTACTGTTCCCGGCGGCAAATGGTACAACCAACTTACTATCTTTACAGTCCCCTGGCGGATATTTAACGGTAAGGCCATAAATGCGTAAGGCAAATTGATAGGACTTATCTTGGCTCAGGCTATCAATAAATTTAAAAAAAAGCGTTTTTGCACCGTCCATCCGGGTTTGTCCCTGATGCTTCGCGACCATCGATTTACTCGCGTCAAAAATAAAAAGGATGCGTGTCGGTTTTGGTGTGTTTTTCCTCGCGAGCTGCGCCGCTGAGGAGATAGGGAATAACAACAGGAAAAAATATCCCGCTGGCACCACATACTTTTTTAGTAATTGGAAAGCCTTCCCCATGTTTCAAAGTTAACATCCCTGGGTGCATGGCAAGGACTACTGCTGTTTATTTTTAGTATTTTTTTAAACCGAATCTCGCCTGCTAACGAATCAGCATCACACTGCCTGTTACCTGTTGGTACTCACCTCTGGAATTGCGGTAGGTTACAATATAGGCATAAACGTCATTCGTGCAATTTTCACCGGTCCAGCTGTCCCTTGTGTTGTTGGTTTCAAATACTACTTGTCCGAAACGGTTCATCACTGTGACCTGATACTCTCTATTTTCAATAAACTGCGTGATGGGTTTCCAAGTGCGATTCTCGCCACCCGGTGCAAACGCATTGGGAATAAATAGACGGCCTTCCATGTAAGCACCCGCAAAATTACTATTGCTGATTTCCTGAATACCATATTTGTTGCCATAATCTTCCACTGCCTTTATCAGGTATTCAATCCGCGCACCCTCGGTGGCGACTCCTTCCAGATTATCAGTGAAATTAAAATCCTGCACGGTTTTACCAATCAATTCCTCGGAACGAATATCGTTGACATAGCGGTAGATTTCGTAAAGCTTCACGCCATTATCAAAGCCTTCATAGGCGTTCCAACTGAGGTGACGCTGAAAAACTTGCTCCTGATCTTCTTGCACCCGCAGTAAAATGGTACGGACGGTATTACTTTTTAGCCTTGCATTGCCACAGCTGTCCAACAGCCAGACATAATAATAGTAGGCTTTATGGTCAGTCCCCGCCCTCTCGTCTTTGAAGGTATAATTGCTGAGCGCGCTGTAAGTAAGCGCGCCAATCGTATCAAAGCGCAGTCCGTCCTCAGAGCGGTAAATTAAGAGACGACGAAAACTTTTTTTATTGTCAATATAAACCTGCAGCTCAATTGTATTTTTACTGATAATACCTGCCGTTTTAATGTAGGCAAAAGCGGGTGAAGGTACCCGCCCGGAATAGAAACCTTTTCTATTGGATGAGGCCGTCATGGTCTGGCGCTTATTGACAACGCGTATAAAATAGAGTACCTGTTTGTCCACCGCCACATTGGTATGACGATAACTGAGCTGATTGGTACTTGCGAGGCGGGACCAGGTGGCGCCGCTGTCTTCTGAAAAATAAACACGATACTCCTGAACTTCATCTATCGGCAAACCATTACGTTTGGCCCAGCGGTATGGTGTCCACTGCAAATCTGTGCTGAAATTGCAATAATCATAGCTCAGCTTCAGAAACATGCTCACTGGCTGATAGTCTACTTCCCCGCCGCTGCCGCAGCTGTCGATGGCAGCCACAAAAAGTGCGACGGTACCGGTGTTGGCGGCTGTAGAATTCAATACAAAATTTGTAGTGGTATATCCGCGAATCGTGGCGATGCCTGTGTTGAGACCCTGAAGGTCCTGTTGAATCTGATACTGCGTCACATCCTTGTCATGGGGCAAGGGCCAGCTGATAGCGACCTGTCCACTCGGCAACACACTGATGGAGTCCAGAAACACCAGGTAAGGCTGGTGTTTATCCTTATACTTACCGACTTGCCAGTTAGAGCTGCTGAGGCAACCACTGTTATCCGCAAGCCCAATGCTATAACTCATCGACAATCCCCCCGAATTACAGATACTTAGCGTGTCGTTGTACTTGAGCTGAGCGGTATTGGCGACGGGGGTCCACACACCGGGTGGATATTCACGGGCAATGCTCATGGTGGCGCCAGCAGAGCTCAGGCGCGGCGCATGCATCTCATTCCAACTTAACCGATACGTTTCACTAATGGAAGTGTTGATGTTCAGAAAAATGCTGGCCAGGGTGTCGGACGGTGCAGATTTATTACTTCCCGTGGGTCCCGATAAACTGCGAACAAACACATAAAGGGGCTGTACCAAAGTCACCGTGCCGGTGTGGATATATGACGCAGCGGTCCTCGCTCCAGGTGTTGCCGACACAATGCTGTAGGGACCGTTGAAGCCATTACTCACAGAGATTTCATAACCGTAAAAGCTGTTGCTTGGATCGCTGGGGGGAATCCAGCTGATTTTTAAATCGCCGGCTGCATTGATAACGGACAGGCAGCGGAGTTCAGGAGCGCTAAGCTGGGCGCGGGAGGGGCACGATACGAAGAAGAGTAGGAGGCCAAGCCCCGACTTCATAAAAAAACGATAAAACGCTCCGCTTCGCATGGCTGTTGCCCCCTGGCCTTACATTAACGATTAAATTTAAGTTTTATTTTCACTGCATTTCTCTAAACATTCTTAATTTTTTAAATCAAGAATGTTATTAAATCGGTCCGGCTTCAGTAAAACCTGAATATTTTGTATTTTTGTCCTGATACCGCTGATAGGTTGGCTAATAGACGTGAATAAAACGCTAAAAAGAATCTTATTTGTAATTTTCCTTCTTTGCGTTGGGTTCAGTACATCGCTGGAAGCGCAATCGGGAGGAAAGCGTCGTGAAAGTGGCGGTGCCAAAGCAAAAAAAAGATTTAACACCGGGGGAACCCGCAGTGCGGGGCATGCGGATAAGTTTGCACGCAGCACAGGACGAAAAGGTATTTTTGCCCGGCTTTTTAAAAAGCAGAGACCTAGCTGGGTAAACCGGCAAACCGGCGATCCTAAAAAAAACTGGAAGGAGAATCGCTTCCTTTATACTCGGCACCGTACGCCGGGGAATATTACAAACTCTCGCAATCTGGAGAAACAGAATACCCGCCGAGAGCAAAAGCGGGATCGTGGCAATGCCAGTTTTACGCGTAAAAAACACGGTCGCTGAGATAAATGGTCTAACCTCTGCGGGTCAATCCGAAGAACGGTAGGTCCGCCCTAAGAAATCTCTTTCCCGTTGCCCCTTTTTTTAACAATCCCTTTTATTGTACCTTTGTTGCTGATGAACGTATTAATTCTTGGATCGGGAGGTCGCGAACATGCTTTCGCTTGGAAGATTGCGCAGAGTAAGAAATTACAAAACCTTTACATAGCCCCGGGGAATGCCGGTACAGCGCATTGTGGTACCAATGTCAACCTGTCGGTGAATGATTTTGAGAGCATAAAAAAATTAGTTTGGGAAAAGGACATTGACCTAGTTTTGGTGGGTCCTGAAGACCCTCTTGTGAAGGGCATTCATGACTATTTTCTGCAGGATGAGGTGCTCCGCGAGATTCCGGTCATTGGTCCTAAAATGGATGGCGCACAGCTAGAAGGTAGCAAGGATTTTAGCAAGCAATTTATGATTCGCCATGGGGTGCCCACTGCGGCATATGCCACTTTCACGAAGGAGACGGTTGAAGAAGGCGAACGTTTTCTAGAGACGCTGCAGCCTCCTTATGTGCTGAAAGCCGACGGCCTTGCTGCCGGAAAAGGGGTTTTGATTGTGGATGACTTGTTACAAGCAAAAGCCGACCTGCGGGAGATGCTGCTGGATGCCAAATTTGGTGCAGCCAGCGCCCGTGTGGTGATTGAAGAGTTTTTAAAAGGGATTGAATTGTCGGTCTTTGTGTTGACCGACGGGAAATCGTATAAATTATTACCAGCCGCTAAGGACTATAAACGCATTGGGGAAGGCGATACCGGACTCAATACGGGAGGAATGGGCGCCGTGAGTCCCGTGCCATTTGCGGACGCAGCTTTCCTCAAAAAAGTGGAGGAGGAAGTGGTGAAGCCGACCATTGCGGGTTTGAATAAGGAGCAAATTGATTACCGAGGCTTTATTTTTATCGGTTTAATGAACGACAATGGCTCCCCAAAAGTAATCGAGTACAATTGTCGCATGGGCGATCCCGAGACAGAGGTGGTGATCCCTCGTATTTCATCCGATCTGCTGGACCTCCTAGAAGGTGTTGCCACACAAACACTCCATGAAAGAGCGTACGAAACCTCTCCGAAAACAGCGGTCACCGTTGTGACAGTGAGTGGCGGTTATCCCGGCGTTTTTGAAAAAGGAAAGGTGATGACGCTGCCAGAACCTGGCACGCATCCTGATTCAGTGGTCTTTCATTCTGGGACAAGTGCGCAGGATGAAACCGTAAGAACCAATGGGGGCAGAGTGCTGGCCATTACTTCCTTTGGTGATAGCATTGCCGAAGCTTCCACTAAAAGTTTTGCGATGGCAGAAAAAGTCCAGTACGATGGTAAATATTACCGCCGGGATATTGGGAAGGACTTGATGATTTATTAGTGGTAAATTTTCTAGTCCGATTAGTTATAATTCGGTGCCCTGAAAGTTTTTTTCTTTTATTCTACCGTTTTCTGCAGTGACAGCAAGTGTTCATGGCAATGCCTTGTGGCAGTGCGCGAACAATGCGGGTGCATAATTTACTTCTGCAGCACCTTTTGTTTTTAAGCAATGGTCGGGTTATTCATGCTGATAGTGTGGGTACAATCAGTCATGTTTCCGTTAATTATAGTGCAGGCCAATGCGCAGTAATTGTGCCCAAACCTTACTCTCCTTATCCCTCGGCTGTTTTCTCTCTAATAGAAGTCGAGTGGTATTTTCTGAAGGAATAATTGCGAATTTTTTCCAGCAAAATGAGTACCTTGGCGTTATAAACGAAGATGACTAATTTCTTATATCAACCAGCTGTTAATGCCTTA
>CALPON020000093.1 GCA_943325195.2 Sphingobacterium thalpophilum
TGCTCCTATGTTCTTTTATGCTGGGGTGGTCATGATCCTAGTGGCCATGTGCTTTAAAGTTTCTGCGGCTCCTTTCCACTTCTGGGCACCGGATGTCTATGAAGGGTCGCCAACATTAGTGACGGCGCTGATGAGCACGGTGGTGAAGACAGCCGCCTTCGCTGCTTTTCTGCGTTTATTCATGCTTGGCTTTGGTAGCACCGATGCATTGTGGAACAGCTTATTAGCCCTGATGATTGCCCTTTCACTGATTATTGCAAATTTCAGCGCAGCCATGCAAAGTTCAGTAAAACGTATGTTGGCTTACTCTAGTATTAGTCACGCTGGTTTTATGCTCATGGTCATTCTTGCCAATGTCCGCACCAACATGTCAGTAGATGCATTAATTTATTATTCCTTGGCGTATTCCATCGGAAGTATTGCGGCCTTTGGTGTGCTGTACAATGTTGGAAAATCTGGTAATGAAACTTTCGAAGCTTTTAATGGTCTTGGCAAACGCAATCCTTTACTGGCGCTCTGCATGACGGTGGCCATGTTATCGTTGGCGGGTATACCGGTGACTGCCGGATTTTTTGCGAAATATTTTGTCTTTACGACTATGATTGGCACACCCTATAAATGGTTATTGATCCTCGCAGTGATTACTTCAGCAGTAGGAGCTTTCTATTATTTAAAAGTGGTCATCGCCATGTATTTTAAAGAGCCTGCGCAAACTGAACCGGTAACGATTGAAAAATCAAACACCGTGGTGATTGCATTGGCGACAGTTATTACGGTCGTGCTCGGTATTGTGCCAGGTGTGATTGCAGAGATGTTTGCTTTTTAACTTGAAATTTTCAGAACGCCGTTTAATTCTGTTTGCACTTGTGGCGCATGTCATCGCCGCTATCTTTAGCATTGGCGCACATCACGCTGATGAAATCTATCAGATTTTTGAATTCGCAGGGTATAAACTCGGCATTAACACTGCTGCCGAACTGCCCTGGGAGTTTCATGAGCGCATGCGCTCCGGTCTGCAGCCACTGATTGTTTTTGGATTTACCCGCCTTCTGAATTTTTTGAGTGTCCTCAATCCTTTTGTGCTGGCGACACTGCTGAGACTCCTGTATGGACTGATTGGATTTTATATCTCTTTGCGACTGATGCGGCTGCTTGACAAGGAATTCAAATTGGAAGCCTATCGCCAGACCTTCGTTTACTTTAATATACTATTCTGGTTATTGCCGTATTTTCATGTCCGCTTCTCGTCCGAAAGTTTTTCAACTTTATTGTTTCTCGGCGCGTTTATTATTATTCGCGGGGGGACTAACAAGCTCGGCTGGGGGCGTTTCCCAATGGCGGGTATTCTCGCGGGACTTGCTTTCGAAGCGCGATTTCAAATGAGTTTTATGATTGCCGGTTATTTCTTATGGATGCTTTTCATTGAGCGGCAGTCCCTGATAAAAATTGGTTCTTTTCTTGTAGGAATCTGCACTGCCATTGCTCTGGGCTGTTTGATTGATTTTTGGTTGTATGGTGAGTGGACACTGAGCTGGTGGCAGTATCTGGAGCAAAATTTGTTTGAAGGTAAAGCAAGCCACTTTGGCAAGGAGCCGCTGTATTATTTTTTCACGGAAGGGATTCTGCAATTGATTCCGCCTTTTAGTCTAGTGCTCATAGGGAGCATTGTTTTATTTTGGTGGCGCTTTCCGCGTCATGTGATTACATGGATGACCTTGCCTTTTTTGTTATTGCATCTCCCCGTTGCACACAAAGAGATTCGTTTTCTAATGCCCCTGCTGGCATTTATGCCATTTATGGCAATCTATTATTTTGAATCGCTTTCTGAAACTGAGCACCTCGTCTTAAAGTTTATTCGCTCGCCGGGTTTTTTAAGGTTTGCAGTAATCTTTAATACACTGGCCTTACTTTTTATTTGTCTGAAGCCAGCGGATTCTTCCACCCAGCGACTTGAAAAGATTTACACGCATGCAGAGGGAGATTCCGCTTTGCTATTATTTGACAAGGACAATCCTTATGAGCTCGGCTCACTGCATTATTTTCGCAAAGCAAGTGTTCGAACCGATTATATACCTGCCGACCTATCCGCTCTGCAGCGCCAGAACCTGTATCTTTTTTCTGAATCAGATCAACAGCCGCTTTACAAAATTATTGGTGACCGCGTCTTTTATAAAGTATACTGTAATTTTCCCGATTGGTTTAATTACCTGAATTTTAATGGGTGGGTGGAACGAGCGGGCCGTTATTCGATTTATAAGTATCCGGACGCTTAGGTTTTTTCGTAGCCTTAATTATTTTGAGCTATTGCTCATAAGCTTCGCCCAATTCCTTCTCCTGACCCGGAGTTAATAAATTGATGTGACCTCCTGCAATCCCTATAAATATTACATTTCTGAGGCGCCCAGGCTTTTTATGAATGTTATACTGTGACGGTAGAAAGGAAAAACTGAGATTTGCTTTATACGCATCGATGCGATTTCCGTTGGCGGAATTGGAGATCAAATCACTTTCTGCCTTGTAAAGGGCGAGATCGATGTGCAGAGGCCGCCAGATATTGTTTATAAAGAGTTGACCATCTATTTTTAGGGTGGTACTTCCGTAAGCGCTAAGGTTGGGAAGTTTATCGCGGCTCATTGGCGCGCGGAAATAGAGGTAGGTGTCGTTAAGATCTTCAAGCCAGAAGTCTACGGAATCGATGCCCGTTTTCATCGCATTAAAGTCCAGCTTCATATAAAAGCGGCCCCTTGCCTCGTCGAAAAAGAGAAGGGACGAACTATTCATGGAGGCGCACTCCACGTCGTTTAGGCAGGTCCGAACATAAGTATTGGAAGGAAAGATACCTTGTGCTTGTATGGCTGGAATTGAATGAATGCTAAGGAGTATATAAAGACAGAAGTAACGCATGAAGAAAGTTACCGCTGCTTTTTATCGAGCATGGGCAGGTATCGATGAAAGGATAAAAAAGTAAGGTAGTTGGGTTTTTCATCAGGTCGTCGATCCCATTCAAATGAGCACCCCGGTGGGCATTCACTGCGACTTTTCGCAGCGGATCATGCACGGGCCTTAAGATCGCTTGTAATGCTTGAAGGGTAAGTCGGTAGAACACTAAGTCATCTTAACTTCTCAGAGTCTCCGGAACAAATCCTTAATGTAATCCATTGTCGCAATTTCCTTGTAATTGTCGCCGAAGGCATGCTGCCACATAAACGGAAGGTTATAACTAACCGTTGCCATTTTATCGAGCGTGGCTTCATCCCAGTCCTTGCTGACGTTCTGTGGCAATTCAATCTTGTGCTTGCGAATCATTTCTTTAAACTCTTGGACGCCTTGTGGGTAAATGTCTTCGAGATGTTGAAAGATTAAGCAGTTGGCATAACAATGCCGCGTGCCGTGAATTTTAGATAGACCATAGCTGAGTGCATGACAAACGCCGACTTCGCTATAGGTTAAACTCAGTCCACCCATTAAAGAGGCGACCATGAGAATATCATCGTTATCGGGGGACTGTCCTGCTTTTTCATTCAAATAAACTTCTCTGCACAAATGCAGCGCCTGATCGCCGTAGGCCAAGCTAAAGGCGTTATTGCGAATGCCATTGTGTGATTCAATGCAGTGAATATAAGTGTCCATCCCTGTATAAAACCACCAGTCTGTCGGCACGGAGGCAATGAGTTCAGGATCTAAAATCACTTGATTAAAAACAGTCCAGTCACATTTTAGACCAAGTTTTTTTTCCGGTCCCGTTAAGACAGCGGTCATCGATACTTCTGCTCCGGTACCACTGATAGTGGGAACACCAAGATGATAAACACCTGCTTTCTTAATAAGATTAAGTCCCTGATATAAAGTAGACGAACCTTCATTAGTCAGCATCAAAGAAAGTGCCTTCGCAATGTCCATGATACTTCCCCCACCGATTCCGATCACACCGCTCGGTAGTCCTTTTTCTGCAAGAATCTCGTCACGCAACTGATCAATCTGCTCCGTTGTTGGTTCATGCGGATCAACATCAATATAATAAATCAAATCTTCCGGTTGATTTTGCAAACGCGCCTGCAAATCCTTTCCGTGGAAATACTGATCAATAATGTAGACGAAATAGTGGTTATTTTCGGAGCGAATCGGTGCAATCGTTTCACCCAGTTGAGAAAAAGAACCCCGACCATAAGTTACGCGGTCAATATTTTTAAAATTTTTGTGTGTCATGAATACGCGAAGGATTTATTTTGCGTTTGAATACAGTTCTTCTGCTTTTTCCCAATTGACGATGTTCCACCAATTGCTGATATAGTCTGCTCGCTTATTTTGATATTTTAAATAATAAGCGTGTTCCCATACGTCTAATGCTAATACCGGCGTTCCTATTTCGGTTACTACTGGCATTAGAGGATTATCCTGATTTGCCGTTGTGGTAATTTTTAATTCCAGTTCTTTGGTGACAAGGAGCCAGCACCAGCCGCTGCCAAAAACTTTTAGTGCTTTTTCTGAAAACTCTTTATTGAAGCTTTCTAGACTGCCGAATTTTTTTTCAATGGCTTGCGCTAATTTTGCAGAAGGTTTATTTTCTTTTTTAGAGGGATTTGGTTTTAATAGTGTCCAGAAGAGGGAGTGGTTATAATGCCCTCCCAGATTATTTCTCAGTAGCGCTGAACTGGCAGCAGTTATTTTTTTACAGCTCTCTGCCAATGGTAGGTTTGCATCAAACTGATCTGTCGGCACGGTATTGAGTTTATCGATGTATGCCTGGTGGTGCTTACCGTGATGAATTCTCATCGTTTCTGCATCAATAAATGGTTCTAGTTCATTGAGGGCATAAGGCAGTGCTGGCAGAGAAAGTTTTAGAGGATCGGCCTGTAAAAAGTGTTCGACACGCTTCAGATCTCCTCCCGCTAACAATGAACTGGCAGCAGCGCTGAGTCCTAATAACGCGCTGTTCTTCAAAAAATCTCTTCTGTTGCTCATTTAAAATTGAATTAGTACCTGATTTTTTTCTACTGCAGTACCCTGTACCGCATTTATTTTCTTGACGAGACCGTCTGCTGGTGATTTTATAATATTTTCCATTTTCATGGCTTCGAGCACCAGAAGGGCATCACCTTTCTTTACCTGATCACCTTCAGTAATTAGAATTTTAAGAACCATGCCCGGCATTGGGGCTTTTACTTCATTTACTTTTTTAGTCGCCAAATTATCCATCCCCAGCGAGTGCAGCAGCAGATCATATTTATCTTGCAATTGCACAGTAAATTTTCTGGCATTAACGCGCAGGGTAATTGATTTTTCTTCTGCAGAAAGTTTAAGGACCTCAATATTGAAGGAAGAGTTGTTATAAATCAGATTGAACTGCTGCTCATTAATTCGCAGCAAATCACCTTTTACTAGCGCTTCACCAAGCGTGCCTTCGAACTGATTATTTTTAATTTTTAAGTCGGCCGCTACGGGCGCTTTTCCATTTACTGTGACCTTAAACATGTGACAAATTTACGCTTAAATCCCACAAAAAAACCCTCCCTGAAGAGGAAGGGTTGGAATGCCATTTCTTTTTTATTTTTTGACAAATTCCCCCATTTTATTGTCAAAGTTGATGAAGTAACTGCCTTTTGGCAGATTGCTGACATCTAGGCGGACCCCAGACCCTTTTTTAACAATATTTCCATATTGGTCATAAACCTCGTACATGGTTTCGGTAGGGCTCTTTGAAGGATCTTTTCCTTTCATGAAAAAGGTAATTTCTTTACTCGCCTTAATAGGTGAAAAATCGACTTCTGGAGCATCGCTTGTGAATTCAAGAGTTTTGCTCAGTCGCGGAATGCTGGTGTAATCGGTCTGGCGCAGCCGTAGCTGGTTTTTGCCACTGTGGGGACTAACCTTAAACACATACTCATTCGTCACTGCTTTGCCAGCACCTTCTAGTTCGCCGACCCTGACCCATTTGTTCCAGCGGAATTGTTCGATGTAAAAACTTAGTTTACCCGTTTCCGCCTTTGTTGTCCACTTTAAGGTCCCTTCCTTATCGGCGGACATTGCGATGATTTCGTAGGTACTTTTTGGTTTGAGGACTTCAGGGTTCAGGACTTTGGGTAT
Source organism: Sphingobacterium thalpophilum (assembly GCA_943325195.2). Taxonomy (GTDB): domain Bacteria; phylum Bacteroidota; class Bacteroidia; order B-17B0; family Aurantibacillaceae; genus Aurantibacillus. The sequence goes on from CALPON020000093.1 coordinate 6,085, forward strand.
ACAGCCCTCTTTGTGAAAGATCTGAATTTCAACCTTGTCTCCTATGCTCAGGTCATAAGACTTCAGATCGACTTCAAAGGCACTCGAGTTGGTTTCATCCAAAGCAATGCGACCATTTACTTTTACCTCTGTCACGCAAAAACCCACGCTGCCGAGTCCGGAGGGATTTTGCACATAGAGCACTTTACCTTGATAGTGACCTTCTAGAACAATAATTCCACTTTGGCCAATCAGTCGCAACTGGCAGAAGAAAAAAAGCAGTATAATGGGGAGCTGTTTAATAGTTGGTCGGGGTTTTACAATACAATAGTATGACCTTAAATTCGATTTACAAAATAAAAGAAAGCGCGAGAAGCACGCTTTTAGAAAGAGTCTTAACTTTTTTGATCCTTTTGTCCCGACTTACCACTTAAAGATTTATTGACAGCGCTTAGGTAATTACTTTTTGATTGTCAGCAGTGTTTTTTTGTACTTTTAGGACTTAGCGTATGACCTTGAAGCGAGTCGTCATTTTTTTTATACTCCTTGTGCCTATTTGGCTCCAGGCACAATATACAATTAGGGGCAAAGTATACTCCGAAGGGGATAAGGAAGCGCTGCCTTTTGTACCGGTAGTCCTGAAAGGCTTAAATGTGGCGGTGCAAACTGATTTTGACGGAAATTATAGTCTGAAAACAGATCGTTTACCTGATTCGATTATTGCCCAATATGTGGGCTATAAGCGTTTGGCCAGAGCCCTTGATAAAAGTCAGAAGGAACAAGTACTCAATTTTCCCCTCAGCAATGAAGGTGGCATTGCACTGAATGAGGTGACCGTCAATGCCGGTGAAAACCCAGCGCACCGCATCATTCGCAATTGTGTGCGGAAAAAAGTGAATAATAACCGTGAAAATCTCGCGGCTTATGAATACGAAGCCTATAACAAACTGGAATTTGATCTTAACCGCATCCCCAAAGAAATGCGGAATAAAAAAATACTAAAGCCAATTGCTTTTATCTTCGAAAATGTCGACAGCACTTTTAGCGGGGAAAAACCTTCTCTCCCGTTTTTCATAATTGAAAACCTCTCTCATATTTATTACCGAAAAGACCCTAAACGAAAAAAAGAGGTGGTTGTGGCTAGCAAGGTGACAGGGATTGAAAACGCCAGTATTTCGCAGGTGCTCGGAGACATGTATCAAAACGTTAATATTTATGACAACAATATTCTGGTTCTAAATAAACAGTTGCCGAGTCCCATCAGTGAAAACGGACTCTTTTATTATAAATATTTTTTGCAGGACAGTGCTTTTGAAAACAACCAGTACATCTACCACATTAGTTTTAAGCCAAAGCGAACGCAGGAGTTGAGTTTCACCGGAAACATCTGGATTGCTGATACTACCTGGGGTGTGAAACGACTAGAGATGAGTCTCCCGAAAGAGGCGAACCTGAACTTTATCAATGCGGCCAATATTATTCAGGAGTTCGTCTTCCTTGATTCGACCTGGTTTCTGCAGAAAGACCGGCTGGTAATTGACTTTTCACCCAGCAAAGCCGTCACCGGTTTCTACGGAAGGAAAACCACGAGCTATAAAAAAATAGTGCTGGGACAGCCAAAGGAACAACAATTCTATGAATTTGCGGACCGAATAGAAGTCGATGAAAATGCATTAAAAAAGTCGGATGAGTTTTGGGATGCGAACCGGCATGACAGTCTCACCCAGCGTGAACGGAAAGTGTTTAAAATGATTGACACGATTCAGTCATTACCGATTTACCATACTTGGGTCGATCTCTTTTATCTGTTTGTAGCGGGTTACCGAACGGTCAATAATTTTGAAATTGGACCGTATTCTAATCTCGTTTCCTACAATCGCGTAGAAGGCATGCGTCTGCGTTTTGGGGGCCGCACCAGTGAGGCGTTTAGTAAGTGGTATGAGCTCAACGGTTACGTCGCTTATGGCCTGCTTGACGAACGTTGGAAATACAGTCTTGGCTTTAAGAGCTTTATTACTAAAAAACCGCACCGGCAGATTGTGGGCATGAATTACCGCAGTGACTATGAAATTCTGGGACAGAGTACCAATGGTTTTTCTCAGGACAATGTGCTAGCCTCTTTTTTCAGAACCTCACCGCTCACGAATCTGACTCGGGTAAATGGGACGGAGGCGTGGTACCAGCGGGAATGGTTTCCTGGCTTAATTAGCAAAGTCATTCTGGTTGGCCGTCAATTCACGCCACTGGGGACAAATCATTATTATGAATTTGACCGCGAAGGCAATGTGAAATCCAAACCCAGCATTAACACGACCGAGATCCGCCTCAATGTCCGGTTTGCGTGGAAAGAAAAATATGTGGGGGAAGGTTTTTCACGTGTTTCCATCGGCACTACTTTTCCTGTAGTTCAGGTAAATTACGCCAAGAGCTTACAAAATGCCTTCAGGGGACAATATGATTATCAGAAGGTCGTTGTGAATGTGAGTGACCGTTTACGTATCACGCCAATTCTGGGATATACAGATTATGTGCTGGAGGGTGGTAAAATATGGGGGAATCTGCCTTATCCCCTGATGGAACTGCATGGCGGAAATGAAACCTATTTGTACGATTATTTGTCCTTTAATATGATGAACTATTACGAATTTGTCAGCGATCAGTTTGTGTCTCTTTCGGTGTTCCATCACTTTGAAGGCTTGTTTCTAAATAAAATCCCACTGCTCCGTAAATTAAAATGGCGGGAAGTGGTGACCATAAAAAGTGTTTGGGGAACGGTGAATGAAGACAACCGCCGCACGCTTTTGTTTCCAACTTCTCTGTCCGCTCTAAACAGAGGGCCATACGCGGAAGCCAGTGTAGGGGTAGAAAATATTTTTAAAGTATTTCGTATTGATGCCTTCTGGCGCCTGAATTATCAGCTGCCAAGGGCTATTGATAATTTTGGATTTAAAGTCGGCTTTCAATTGGCATTATAACACCATGATATTAAGAAGCGAAAATCTCGTCAAAAAATACAAAAGCCGTACCGTTGCAAACAACGTATCGGTTCAGGTACAACAGGGTGAAATCGTTGGGCTGCTTGGTCCAAATGGTGCCGGCAAAACCACGTCCTTTTACATGATTGTGGGGATGGTTAAACCCAACAGCGGAAAAATTTTCCTCGATGATCTTGACATCACCAAAGAACCGATGTACCGTCGCGCACAATTGGGTATTGGTTATCTACCGCAGGAAGCCTCTGTATTCCGTAAACTCAGCATTGAGGACAATCTCTACGCAATTCTCGAAATGACGAAGCTGACTAAAAAAGAGCAACAGATGAAAGCAGAGACTTTGCTGGATGAATTTTCACTCCACCATGTCCGCAAAAATCTCGGTGATCAGTTAAGTGGTGGTGAGCGGCGGCGGACAGAGATAGCGCGTGCTTTGGCAACAGATCCAAAATTTATTTTGCTCGATGAGCCATTTGCGGGTGTTGACCCCATTGCCGTAGAGGACATTCAGCAGGTGGTCCGTAAATTAAAAGATAAAAACATTGGCATTCTGATTACTGACCATAATGTGCATGAAACGCTCAGTATCACCGATCGGGCTTACTTGCTGTATTCAGGAAGTGTGATAAAAAGCGGATCAGCAGAAGATCTCGCGAATGATGAGCAAGTCCGTAAAGTGTATCTCGGTGAAAATTTTGAATTAAGAAAATAGCCCATGCTCGAAACCTTATCTGTCGTTTTTGCTTCTTCCAACGCACATAAACTGGAAGAACTAAGAGGCATTCTTCCTAAACATTTTAAAATAAAAGGGCTAAGAGATATTGGATTCATGGACGAGATCCCAGAGACTGGTTCAACCATTGCGGAAAACTCTTTAATCAAAGCTAAGTTTTTAGATGATTTACTAAACAGAAAACTTCCGCATGAATTGGTGTTTTCTGATGACAGTGGTTTGGAAGTGGAAGCCCTGAATGGGGCGCCTGGTGTTTATAGCGCGCGTTATGCAGGAGAGCCCAAAGATGACTCCGCAAACAATAAAAAATTACTGGAGTCATTAAAAAATGTGAGCAGCCGCAAAGCCCGCTTTGTCACCGTTATCACCTTAATTGTGCAGGGCACCCAACATGTCTTTGAAGGCGAAGTGAGCGGGACTATCGCGCATGAACCAAGAGGCAACACTGGATTTGGTTATGACCCTTTATTTATCCCGACCGGCTATCGCAGTACCTTCGCAGAACTGGGACCAGAGCTCAAGAACACCATCAGCCATCGGGCAATAGCGGTGGAGAAATTGAGGAGGTATTTGGAGAACATGTAGGTATTGTTACCTGTTCTCCGGTGTTTGGGGCCTGTGGTTCTGGAATATTTCGAAGAAAAAATTAAACCAAGCGCTCCCTCATCAGCTCGTTTTCAATCTCTGCGGCACTTCATTTTTTGAGTGCATCCATAAACCTTCAGTGTCCTAAGTGGTTCACTCCTACCTGGTGAATTACCCTTCATGTTTTTCAGGCGCTCAGTTTATTTAGTGTTTCCTTCGGTTTCAGAATTTTTTCAAAGAAAAAATAAAACTAAGCGCTCCCTCATCAGCTTGTTTTCTATCTCTGCGGCACTTCATTTTTTGAGTGCATCCATAAACCTTCAGTGTCCTAAGTGGTTCACTCCTACCTAGTGAATTACCATTCATGTTTTTTCAGCCGCTCAGTTTATTTAGTGTTTCCTTCGGTTTCAGAATTTTTTCAAAGAAAAAATAAAACTAA
>CALPON020000094.1 GCA_943325195.2 Sphingobacterium thalpophilum
AAGTTGAAATTACAGAAAACAGTCTTCCCAAAGGGCTTAGTCATTATCCCTTCAACAAGGGGTTATCTAACTCGAAATGTTAATGATTTTTTCCGCAGAATCCCTTTGTTTATAAGGGGTATGAACTGGGGTAAAAATGAAAAAGCCATCCCGAAGGACAGCTTTTCTAATTTAGTAGCGGGAGATGGATTCGAACCAACGACCTTTGGGTTATGAGCCCAACGAGCTACCCCTGCTCTATCCCGCACTATATTTTATAATGCTACTTTAAGAATGTCAACTTTTTACTTCAGCGCTTTGAACGTTTTCAAATCGGAGTGCAAATATAGACAATCCTTAATCAACCAGCAAATTACTTTTCAACATTATAAAAATTCAGCTCTGCTGCACTGCCCAAATTGCGGGGTGCTTGGCGTGTCAAGACCTTGTATAAAAGGACCCGCTGCTTTTCCGAAGCGGCCACTTTTCTTTTTTATAGAGAGGAAAAAAGCGGAATCGCGACAATTCCTGAGGCCGCAATTGCTCCCTTTTTCAACATAAAAAGGCGATGTCACTCGGGGCATGTTAAAAATTAATTAAAAAGAAGCTCCTACCTACGCGCTTTATATAAATTATAAACATCTGTATAACAACACTTTAAGACTTAACATCGGAACCTAAAGATAAAGTGGAAGTAACCAAAAAATCACAATTCTCAAAAAAGATAGTAACAATGGCTGAATTTGTTGTACATTTGTATCTCCTATTAAGGATTGTATCACAATCTTGATGACCACCCAGACGTCATTCAATGTTTAAGCTTTACAATTTTTGCAGGTCACACGGCTTGTCTCACTACAGAGATAAAATGTAAAACTATTAAATAAATGACATTTACCGATCTTAAGATCATTAAGCCCTTAATCGGGGCTCTAGAAAAAAAAGGGTACACAGAACCAACACCGATCCAACAACAAGCTATTCCAATTGTTTTAAGCGGACGCGATATTTTTGGTTGCGCACAAACAGGTACAGGAAAAACGGCAGCCTTCGTGCTTCCAATTCTTCAGAAACTGGATGCAAAGAAAGTGGAGCGTCGGGTAATCCGCGCACTAATTCTTGCCCCTACCCGCGAATTGGCTTTACAAATTAGTGAAAACATGACCGAGTATGGTCGTCACCTTAACCTCTCTCACACCACCGTTTTTGGCGGCGTTTCGCAGAACCGTCAGGTTCAGGATCTCCGTCGTGGTGTCGACCTTCTGGTAGCAACACCGGGTCGTCTATTGGATTTAATGAATCAGGGTTTTATAAACCTTCAGTCCATCGAGTTTTTCGTCCTTGACGAAGCAGATCGTATGCTGGACATGGGCTTTATCAACGACATTAATAAAATTATCGCCAAATTACCGGCACGCAGACAGACTTTATTTTTCTCTGCAACAGCTGCAAAAGACATCATAGCGCTTTCTGAGAAGTTGCTGAAGAATCCGGAACGCATCAGTGTCGCTCCTATTTCCTCTGCGCAACCCCTGGTAGAGCAGAGTGTTTACTACGTGGCAAGAGAGAACAAGAAATTACTTCTAAAACACGTCCTTAAAAATCAGAACATTGAGCATGCACTGGTCTTCACCCGCACCAAGCGCGGCGCGGACCAAGTGGTAAAAGATCTGAATGGAAGTGGTATCAGTGCGGAAGCAATCCATGGTAACAAATCACAAGGGGCAAGAGAACGCGCCTTGAAGGGATTTAAAAGCCGGACCATCCGTATTTTGGTAGCAACAGATATTGCCTCCCGTGGCATAGATGTTGATAAGCTATCACACGTGATTAACTTCGAAATTCCTGAGCAGCCGGAAACTTATGTCCACCGTATTGGCCGGACAGGTCGCGCCGGAAGTACAGGAATTGCAATGTCTTTCTGTACCCGCGAGGAAATGGGAAGTCTGCGTGACATTAATAAATTAATTAAGAAAAACATTGATGTGGTGGCTGCACATCCTTATTGCTAAGACAGCAATTTATAGAGCCAATAAACAATAACAAAAAACAATACAATGAAAAAAGGCACAGTGAAATTCTTTAACGAAACCAAAGGATTTGGATTTATTAAAGCAGAAGACGGAGAAGAAATTTTTGTACACGTATCCGGTCTGCGTGATGAAATCAGAGAAAACGATGTAGTAACTTTTGACCTTGAAAAAGGTAAAAAGGGACTGAATGCAGTAAATGTATCAATCGCTTCTTAAGATTTAACAAGGCTACTTTCGTTCCGCACTTAAGCGGGACAAGTAAAACAACAACAAAACAAACAATACAATGAAAAAAGGCACAGTAAAATTCTTCAACGAAACCAAAGGTTTCGGATTTATTAAAGCAGAAGATGGTGAAGAAATCTTCGTACACGTTTCAGGTCTCCGTGATGAAATCAGAGAAAATGACGTGGTAACTTTCGACCTTGAAAAAGGAAAGAAAGGTCTGAATGCAGTGAACGTAAGTATCGCGTAATTCATCAAGCACCTATATCACAAAAAGCAAACCTTTAGGGGTTTGCTTTTTTTTATAACTATAATTGAAGAATCAAAAAGAGCCGCCCCCCCCCTAATCTAGTCTAGTCTAAACGCAAAAAAAGCAAACCAGTTGCGGCTTGCTTTTTATTATGACTTTAACCGTAAGTTTAGATTTTAACAACACCTGAGGCCGCTGGTCCGCGATTCCCCATTGACATTTGAAAAGTTACCATATCCCCTACCGCGACAGTACCAGTGACTTGCTGAGAGTGGAAAAATATACTTTCTTTTGTTCTTTGATTTTTGATGAAACCGTAACCTTTTTCATCATTAAAATATGTTACTCTTCCTGAAGGTAATTCAGGCTCCAGATCTTCACGTTCAATTCGTGCGCCAAGCTGAATATCTTCCAACTTTAATTCAACACGATCTTTTGGATCCGGTGGCGCAGACGATAACTGCCCAAATTCATCCACATACGCAATCATGTCCTCAAAACTCCGTTTACCGGTCGTTTTGCGTTCCTCGCGCTTTTCGTCTTTTTCCTTGCGCTTCTTCAGACGCTTTGCTTCTTTTTCTTTTTTACTAAAGGTTTGTTTTGATTTAGCCATTCCTGACTCTTCTGTTTTTAAATGGCCACACTCGGTCAATCGCAGATGAGCAGCAAAAGTACGAAATTTTAACCTGCTAATCGCAGACTTTCGACAGGATCTTAGTCCTTAATTGTTATTTGATGTAAAAAAATAAGCGCTGCCTCCAAAAAACCGGACTAGTCACCAAATAATTCAGAATCACTGATACAAGGACACTTTAGTCCCGGACGGGGGTTAATTACAAAATCCATAGGACGAACCGATTTTGAAGGCTTATCATATTTCAAAGTGAACTTTACCTCTGAACGAACCGTCAGACCAGCCTTGACAGCTGGATTCCAATATCCCATCTGATCAACAGCTGACTGCACTTGCTGGTTCAGCACTTCATCCTCACCCGTAACAAAGGCTTTCTTTATGCTGCCATCATAGTTTAATTGCAGTTTTACCAGGACATTGATCTTCTTTCCTTTTTTCTTTTGCTTCTTTGTCAGCGTCACGCTGTTCTTCCAGAACAGAACGAGATCTTCATCTCCATTTTCATAGCAGGGCTGGCGACAGGCCTTGGAATCCTTAGCACGGCGCGGTTTTTCATAACCAGGTCGCTTTTTTGACGCGCCACTTTTAATTGGCTTGGGAGTTTTAACGACCACCGGCTCGTCCACTTCAACCGGTTCCTCTACTTTTTCCTGCACAACAGGAGCCGGGACTTCCTTCGCCACCTTTTCCTCTGCCTTCGGTGTTTCCACTTCAGTCTTCTTAACTTCTTCTTTTGCCTTCGGCTCCTCTTTTGTCTTTGCAACTGAGGCAGTTTTCGGTTCCTCTGTCACCTTTTTTTCTGCCACCGGTACCTTCGGGGCTTCCGGAGGTGGTACGGCTTTAGCAACTTCTTTTATAGGTTCTGGTGCTTTGTAAAAAATATAAAAACCCTGCCCCGCTTTAAAGGCTTCTGCGTCTCCCTGAGCATTGCATTGACAAAGATTGCGAAAGATGGTCCCATTGTGCTGAAAGAATTCAGGATAGGTTTCAAAGAGATTCGTCCACCGTTCTATATTTCCCTGTTCCCTGTCCTCACTGGCTTCTTCAGTTAGTTCTGTATAAACTAGCACAAGCTCAGTAACTGGTGTAGTGAGGATGGAATCAGCGCGCTGAATTTTTGGCACTCCGCCTTCCCCCTTTTTTGATTTCATGTACACAAAATTGCGTGAACGCGGCTTGTAGACAGATTTAGTACTCTCTTCCTCAAACTCTAGCTCCTCAACGGAAGAAATTTGTGCACTGGCACCATAACTTAGCACCATTAATAATAGCGGCAAAACAAACTGATATAGCTTCATCTTTCTCATTCTTTAACAATATTGTAAAATTATTTCTTAAAAAACAACATTCTGGTCCTGCAATCCCAATTTATCCTGAACGCTCCACCCGCTTATTGGGAAAAAACTTAGTAAAAACAGTCTTTCAGGCATAGCCGTCCTCTAAAATAAAAATAATCTTTTTTAAACGAAGGAGGATTTTCATTGTCAAGTATTCCTGCAAAATTTATAATTTTACAAATTATGAAGTATGCTACCTACATTCTGTGCATCGCGCTTTTCAGCGGTTTCCTTGCTTGTAAAAAAAACAGTTCTACAACTTCCTGTAATAGTTCGGAAGCCTATACCTCAGGAATTAAATCAATCATTGATAATACTTGCATGGGCTCGGGCTGCCATGGTGCAAACTCCTATCTGGGGGATTTTACCAGCTATGCGGGCTTAAAAACCGTGCTTAGCAACGGTGCTTTTAAACGGGAAGTCATCACAAAAAAAACAATGCCTAAAGGATCCTCGCTCAGCACATCTGATTATAATAAAATCAATTGCTGGCTTAACAATGGATTTCCCGAATAATACCTGCGCCTGTAACAGACCTGCCCAGATAAATCCCACAAACTCGCAGTTGCGTACTACTGCTTAGTCTTTACTTGTTTTTCGCTGAAAAACTATCCACTGGCATTCCGACTCCTTTGCCGAATAACAGAACGGAGCACTTCAGCGCTTGAATAAGACAGACTTAATAAAATAAAGCTTACTGCTTTTTCCTCCCACAATTCCCATTCCGTTACTGCAATTAGAATATACAAATGTAGGTTCCGCAAAGAAGGATCCCGAAGTATTAGCCTGCTGATAGCTGGTTTGTAAATACTTATAATAGGCTTCACTCAGCCGCGAAGCAATCATATAGATTTCTATACCTGCCGCATCCGGATCGCTGATGCTGGCATTGCAAAACAAATAGGTATCGAATGTTTTTAACCCTGCTACGACGCCATCTGCATCAGAACCGCCGACGCCCGTCGAGGTATAGAAACTAGAACCCGAACCGTCATCCGTTCCACCTTGCGCTAATAAAGGCGGCAAAATGTCCAAAGGCATGCCGAAAGAATCAACAAGGACAAGTATGGGCCTTAACTCAAAATAATCTGCAACTCCGCTGCGTTCTTTTAAAGAAATTTTAAATTTCATACCACCAAAAACACTTTCAAAAGGTTTTCCTTTTGGTCCGCTAGCACTAAAAACCGTGAGTACGGTATCATAAGCAAGCGCGCTCACCAACTCGGGCAGGACTGGTAAATCACTTTTGGCATTCACATCAGTAAAACCACTGGCTCGGGCTACAAATTCATAAAATTTCCCAGCTACTGGCTTTTTGGTCCCCGTGTACTTGCCTTTTGAACTAAATGTAAGTTGCTCTAAAAACTTACCGTCCTCATACACCGCGCAATAGGATTTATCAATGGACTTATATTCCTTGCCGCTAATAATGCTTTTACTGGAACTCAAGTAAGCTGTAAAAACCGAATCGTTTTCTACAATCGCATTTAGGACAAGTCGCGGATCTTGATCTGGCAAGTCTTTTGGCTCAATTATTTTTTCACACGCAGAAAAAATAACAAGAGCCGATAGGAGAATACTTAACTTTTTCATGATTAATTTTGTTTTTCCAGTTCTTCAAATTCTGCTAATTCTTCATCATCCTTAAAGATTTCATGAATATTACGGAAATCGAATTTAAAATTGTAGCTGATACTCGGAACAAAAGAGAATAAACTCACTTGCTTTAATTGCCTGCGATTAAACTCATTGTTTGAAAAATAAAGGAAATAGGGATTCTTCCGACCATAGGCATTGTAAGCGCCGAAACTCCATGTGACACGCCCCCACTTCTTCTTTTTGTGACGGTTGATGCTCAAATCTAGCCGATGATAAGCTGCCATCCGATAATTATTACGCGAACCATAATACTGCACATCATTAAAATAGGAACTTGTTCCCGCAACCACCTGATAACTCTGCAATGGGAGACTGATAGCGTTACCCGTGCCATAGACCCAAGTGACACCGATATCCGCTTTGTTACTGATTTTATACAAATTCACGATCGAAATATCGTGCCGACGGTCGTACTTGTAGGGATACGCATTGCCAAAATTAATTTCCGCAAACTGGCGGTTTGTCCAACTCAGCGTATAGCCAACCCACCCCGTGTATTTTCCCTTTTTCTTCTGAAGAAAAAACTCCGCACCATAACTCCAACCCCTGCCCTGCGCCACTTTCTTTTCCCAGTTAGTCGCTTGTCCGATAAAATTAGCGCCATCCAGATAATCAATAATATCTTTCATCTCTTTGTAATACCCTTCCAGACTAATTTCATAACTATTCTGCTTCAAACTTTTGGCTATCCCAAAGGCCCCCTGAAAAGACTGCTGTGGCTTAATTAGCTTGGTGGCTGGCACCCACAGGTCGGTCGGCAGGCCCACGGAAGAATTACTCAGTAAATGAATAAACTGCATCATACTGGCATAGGAGGCTTTCAGACTCCAATTGCGGGGAAGTAAAAATCGGCCGCTAAACCGAGGCTGGAGGGAGCGGTAAAAATTATCCTGCACCAGAAAACCTGCTGCGTGCACACCTATATTTATTTTTATACGGGGAGTAATTTTCCAGTCATCCTCCGCATAAACATTAAATTCAGTTGCATATATTGTGGGATTCCCAATAACTGAATTGCTATCTCTGGCAAAGCCCGTTGCTTTATACTGTTGCGCGCCGGTTTCAAAAGTATGGTAAATGTAATTGACACCATATTTTATATAATGATTGGGAGCGGGGATGTAGTCAAAATTGACGCGGGCAGACCAGTCTTTAATCCCACTAAAATAATTAGAACTTTGTTTTGTGTCATTTTTTAAGTCGGACACCGCACTGCCGACTCCAAACTTGTAACGGGTATAAGAGACATTGGTATTACAGAAAAGTTTACTGTTAAATACATGATTCCACCGCAGCGCGGCAATGGTGTTGCCCCAATTCAGATTACCACTGTAAGAGATGTCTGAAAAACCGCCGCTTCCAGTTTTGAATGCAAACTTGTCGATTCCATTATAAAGACTGAGAAAGAGGCGATCATTGTCCGAAAATTTATGATTCACTTTTGCATTGAGGTCATAAAAATAATACGATCCGGTATTCGCCCCGCCGCTTGCTGCTCCAACTAAAGGAGCCAGAATCTTATCAAATAAATAGGTGCGCCGGGCTGTCACAATAAAGGAAGTTTTGTTTTTCCAGATGGGACCTTCGATTAATAATTTGCTACTTATAATTCCAATACTGCCCTCTACATTGTAGCGGCGCATGTTTCCTTCCTTCATGTTAATATCAATAACCGAAGACAATCGTCCTCCATAGCGCGCCGGAAAACCACCTTTAATTAAATCCACATTTTTAACAGCATCACTGTTAAATGTCGAGAAAAATCCAAAGAGATGGGAGGCATTATAAATGGGGGCCCCATCGAGTAATATTAAGTTCTGGTCGGGACCACCGCCACGCACATAAATGCCGGAACTACCCTCCCCACCCGACTTTACGCCCGGTAGCAACTGAAGAACTTTAATAATATCCACTTCCCCAAAAAATGCCGGCACCTTTTTCATTTGCTCAACGGGAATATTGATTGTGCTCATCCCACTTTTTTCTTCTATCCGGTCCCCTTCTCCTGCTATTACATCAATTGTTTTTAGTTCATTATCAAACAGCAGATCGATATTAATGGTGACATTCTCTTTTAGTAAAATCCGCTTTTTTACAGGCTTGAATCCCACGTAGGAATACACTAAAGTCACACTATCAGCGGGAAGTGTCAAGCTATAAAAGCCATAAGAATTGGTAGTAGTGCCTAACCTGCTTTTTGTATCGGCTACCAGGGCGCCAATGAGCTTCTCCTGCGTCAATTTATCACTCACAAAACCACTGATGGTATATTTCTGTGCACTTAAAAGGCTTGTAAAGAAAAAGGACAGTAAGAAGATTAATTGTTTCATAGCTTGAATTACAAAAACGAAGATAGCAACTCTACGGTAAACCTTTCCTTTTATTGCCTTTTTCCAAGATTAGTTTACAGTTAGAAATAAGGAAAGTCCCCCCTACTTTCATAAAATTAATTTCAAAAGGATTTTCTATATTTGTGGGAATGAAGTGTTTGCGTCTCTACTTTTCTCTGCTCTTGGTGCTGTTAATCAGCATCCCGATCATCGATAAGACAGTTGATGAATGGTCGCATTTGCAGCAAACGCACTGTAGCGATAACAGCTTGCATTTTTGCGAAGCGGAACACCATTGTCCCATCTGTGATTACGTGTCCTCCGGCGCCGCTCAATTGTCCATGGCACCAGAGCTGGAACCACTATTTCTGACTGCAATTGCCGCTTACCAGACGCCCGAAATAGTCAAAATCTATTTTAGTCGATCCCCTACCCGCTTTCTGCGTGGCCCTCCTTCCTGCTAATTTTTAGCATTTTCTTTTTTAAAAATCAATGGCGGTAAGATCCGCTCCTCATTCATATGCGAAATCTGATACATTTTTTGCTATGCTTACTTCCTTTCACTTTATCCTCGCAGTCCTGTTTACTTGAGCTAAAAGGGACCGTCAGTGATGCCGACAATCGGGAGGGACTTGCATATGCCTACATCAAACTACAACCGGGAGCACAGTTGCTGCAAACGGATGAGCAAGGGAAGTTTCATTATAAAGGCCTGTGTTCCGGAACTTATACCTTGTTCCTCCAACACCTTGGTTGCCGTGATACTTTTTTTATCCTGAAAATAGAAAAGGATAAGCGGGTTCAGTATACCCTTCCCCATGCCCTCAATGAATTAAGGGACATAGAGATTATTACCAGACATGAAGCGCCAGCTGAAACACAAAATGTGCAGGTGCTGGACAAAAAGGCGCTGGACAAAGTGGCAGGGCAGAGTCTGGCCGATCAACTCAAACAACTCAATGGCGTCACCACCCTGAACACAGGGCCCACCATCTCTAAACCTATGATTAATGGGATGCAGGGATACCGCGTGCTGATTCTAAACAACGGAGTCCGACTAGAGGGACAGCAATGGGGCAATGAGCATGCTCCGGAACTAGACCCCTATACTGCCGGTAGAATCACCTTACTCAGGGGCGCTTCGGCCGTCCGCTATGGCAGTGATGCCATTGGTGGGGTCATTCTCAGTGCACCGGCTGACTTGCCAAGCAATCCCGATCTATCGGGCGAGTTGAGTACCTCCGGATTCACAAATGGTCGGGGTGGCACATCCTCCCTGTGGTTGCAAGGCAAGAGTGAAAAAGTAAACTACCTAAGCTGGCGGATGCAGGCTTCCATGAAAGAACATGGTTCGATCCGCAGCCCTGACTATTTTCTTAAAAATACGGGAAGTTCCGAGCGTAACTTTTCAGGACTAGTAGATTACCACCGAAAAAACCTTGGTGTCCAGATTTATTATGCCCGATTTACATCCACAGTGGGCGTTTTCAGTGGCTCACACATTGGCAACCTGAGTGATTTATCTGCGGCATTTAATAGCAATAAACCACAGGACAGCCTGGCTCCATTTTCCTATGTCATCGATCGGCCTAAACAGTTAATTCAACATGATCTGCTGAAAGTGGCCGCCGATGTGCATACCGGGCCGCGTTCGCGATTTAATTTTTTGTATTCGTGGCAGGAAAATGATCGACAGGAATTTGATAAGAACCTACCCCGCAATCAGCAGCTGGCTACTTTAAATTTGCCAGCAGCGCATTACAAATTACAAACGCAGACATTGGAGTTAATCTGGGAGCATGATTATATAAAATCATTCAGGGGCATGTTTGGCGTTCAGGCTGCTTTGCAAAACAACCGCTATACACAGAAGTTCTTCATCCCCAATTATGACAGTGAATCGGCTGGCATTTTTGCAATGGAGCGTTTTGTGCGACCAGCCTTTGAACTCGAAGCTGGTTTGAGAATGGATTATAAACACCTGCAATCTTTTTTCTACGACCAAGGCCTTTTAAAATCACCGGAACTGACTTTTACTAATCAGTCCTTTCAGTTGGGTATTTTATTAAAACCGCTTCAGAGACTCAGAATAAGTCTGCATGGCGGGAATGGCTGGCGGGCTCCTGCCGCGAATGAACTGTACAGCAATGGTCTGCATCACGGCGTAGGTGCCATCGAACGCGGAAATAGTGCTTTGGAAAAGGAAAAATGTCTGAATGTGATTATGACAGCAGTCTTTCAATCGGCCAAGTGGCAAAGCAGCTTGACCGCCTACCATTATGCCTTCAGTAACTTTATTTATTATCAGCCCGG
>CALPON020000095.1 GCA_943325195.2 Sphingobacterium thalpophilum
ATCTCCAAAAACCCGAACATCGTACCAGACAGTGCGGTATAAAAAATCAGGCAGATGAAAATACATGAGCAGTCCGCGGAGCAGCCAGATTAGAATCAGGGCCAACCAGAAGCGGTAACCTTCGGCACCGAGCAGCAGTGCTATGGCAAGCAGCACGAAGCCCGCAAAAAAGAGCAGCGTGCAAAGCAGGTCCATACTTTTACTGTGGTAAAGACTTTCGGGACCACTGAGCCGAAAAAGCTCTTGTCCCCTAAATAAAATAGCTTCTCCCGCTGAACCTACCGTTTCAAGACTGACATCATTAGGAATCTCGGTCCACTTTTCAAAATCATTGGCCAGATAATTATTTTGTAATTCGTAGCGCGGTTGGATAAGACTGAGCAGCAGGGCTGTTTTTTGTCCCCCAAGCGGCAGCCGGAGGTAGAAATAATGGCCGTGACGCAAGCTTATTAATCCAGAATTACCCGTAAAGTCCTTCAATTGCTGCTGAAATGGGATGCGGCTATTGTTCCAGAAAAGCAGGGAATCGTTTTGGAACAAGTAGATTCCTCCTTTTTGCCGCTGGTAAAAAAGGCGCAGTTCTTTCTGGTTACTAAAATCACTTTTTTCAAATTGTGATGCTTGCTCTTCCAAAAGTGAACTGACCTCTCTGGCAAGTTCAGGCAGCCGACGTGCCCCCACCAAATCCAGCAATACAGGAGCGAGCAGCGCAATCAGCGAGACGAATAACAGTTTGCGAAAAAAAGGAAGACTGCGCATTTCTTAAAGCAAAATAAAGGTATTTCTTCATTAAATCGCTATTTATTATTCAACCAGCTGCCCATGCACAGGGGTCTGTGAGGCAGAAAGGGGAATTATCTAGTGAACACGGTAAAAAATTTAGGCATCTGGCCCCGATTTTCCGTTAATATTTGTACTTTGCAGGACATTTTTTATCTATGGCCATTGTAAATAAGACAGCTCTCAAAGCACCCAGCTTACCGCCTTTGAGTACAACCTTTAAGTATTTTACATTTCTAAATCAAAAACTGGCAATGATCATTGTCGGCATTGTTGGTTTTGTATTCTATATCACCTCCATCAATGGGGAATATGCGCTGGATGACGGAATCATTATCCACCAGAATGACCACGTAATTAAGGGTGTGCGAGGGATTAAGGATATTATGACGCGTGACGCCTACGAAAGTTTTTATCGCCGGATGTGCGCCACGGATCAGTTGGCCGGTGGTCGTTACCGTCCCCTCTCAGTTGTTAGTTTTGCCTTAGAGCAGGAATTAATAGGCAGTTACCGGACTGGTCTTTATATGAAGGTGGAGGACAGTAATCACAACGGCGTGCTCGACAAGGGCCTCGTGAATTATACCTCGCCCTGCGGTCGTCCCGAGACGAACTTCGAATACAATGATTTTGTTGATGTGAACAACGACGGTCAGGCTCAACCCAACGAGTGTTATAATTGCTGGGATTTAAACAAGAACTTTCAGAACGAATGGGATGAAGACCTGAATGTGGATGGGGTTTTTAATGAAGTAGATTGTCAGGTGTACGGTGCTAAACTCCGTCACTTTAACAATATCTGGACCTTTGCTTTAGGTTGTATGTTTCTGTTCCTTGTCTTTTCTCGTTATTTTTTCCGGACGAACCAGGATCTGGCATTCCTTGCCGCTTTGTTATTCACCATGCATCCGATTCACTCCGAAGCCATTGCGAATGTGAAGAGTCGTGACGAGATTTTCTCCCTTATTTTCGTCTCGCTGACCTTTTTATATTCCTTCAAATATCTGGAGACCAAGCGAGGCAAGGACTTGTTCTGGACTTGCGTCATGTTCCTTCTTGCCCTGCTATCAAAAGAATATGCCATTATGCTCCTGGTGCTAGTGCCTCTAGCAGTTTATACTTTTACTGAGAACGATGTTTATGAGAACGTGGTCAACACCGTTCTGATGAAAAAAATTATTGCCGTCCTTCTCAGCGGCATCGCTGTTGTCTTTGTCCACAAAGGCATTGTGAACCCTCTTATTGGGACAGAAAATAAGATGGTGACCAGAGGTATTAGTGTAATTTTCTTGATTTTTATTAATTATTCCTTCATCTTCCCGATGATTGACAAGCGGAATACGGGTCTAAAAAAATTCTCGTTCGGAACCGAAGTTCGCGGTATTTTATTGGTCGCTATTTTCTTCATTTTCTGTGCGGGCATGATGGTTTTGATCAAATACCTGTTTGACATCAAAGTACCACAGCCGCCGAAACCTTCGAAGGCCTACTGGATGTTTCCGTTCGCTTATGCGATTCTGATTGTCATGTTCCTGAGTAAGTCGATGAAGGAAAATAAATTTACAGCACTGATGGGTTGGTCCGGATTTGTAATGCTGGTGTACCTCGGTATGCGTTTAATCGCTGTAAAGTTAAAGCCAGGAGTGCCGGATACAGAAATCCTGAACAATCCTTACCTGTTGGCCAACGAGCAGGAACGTTTTGCTACGAAGACTTTTGTCTTGTTGAAATATTTGACCTTGCAATTGTTCCCGCACCCGCTGTCCTCTGATTATTCGTACAGCACGATTCAGTACCGTCAGTTTAAGGATTTAGATTTTATTCTGTCCTTCATCCTACACCTGGGTATCTTATTCTTTGGAGTAGTGCTCAGTCTGCGTCGGCACATTGTCGGCTTCGCGATCATCACGTATATTTTATTTGCCTTGTTGATTGGTAACGTGTTAATGGATGTAGGTGCGACCATGGGTGAACGTCTGATTTTCCATTCCTCTATTGGATTCTGTATTGCGGCGGCCTATTATATACTGCGCGGCTTCGACAAGCTCTCAGCCATCAGCTTTAATATGAAACGGACTTCGCTGGTGGCGATTCTGCTGATTGTTGGCTTCCTGTTTGGCTGCAAAACTTGGGAACGGAACTTCGACTGGAAAAATGACGTAACACTATTCCTTAAAGATGTGAAGACCATGCCGCACTCGGTACTGGTATTAGGAAATGCCGGTGCACGCTGGGTAGATTTGGCGGATACAAAAGAAGTAACGGGTAAAAACATCCCAGGACAGGATTCTACTCGCTACAATGACTACAATGGAACGTTAAAGATTACGGACGAAGAGATGAAGGAAGGCGGATACAAAGACCGTCGTGAGGCTGCCCTGTATAAAGGAATTGGCTTTCTGAAACATGCGGTGGATCTGCATCCGCGTTACGTAAACGGCTACCTAAATCTTGGTCTCGCGAGTTTTAAACTCAGGAAAGATTTTGAAGCACTTTATTACTGGAAAAATGCAGAAAGATTGTATCCAAACAATCCTTACCTGCGCAATTACTATCAGGTATATAGCAATGATCTGAAAAACCGTGGCGCCATGTCCTTCAACCGCGGTCGTATGGATTCAGCCGCAATTGCTTATAATAAGTGGACCTTGCTGACTCCGAATGATCCTGAAGCCTGGTATAATTTAGGTGGGGCTTATTTTAATAGCGGGCGCTATGCGCTTGCGAAAAAGAGCTGGGATCGCGCCCTGCAGCTAAATCCGAATTACGCTGAAGTCAAACGTGTGTTACCAATGTGTAATCAGAACCTGCAAGCGCAGCAGGGTCAAATCAGCGTGGGTGCCCAAAAGCAGCCGCTAAACACCAACAGTAGATAAATTAATAATTATTTTAACACAAAATCCGCTTTCCAGAACGGAAAGCGGATTTTTTCTTTCCTATTTAACCTCCTGAACCACTCGGATACAGCTACTGCCAAAGACCTTCAAAAGGTGTGAGGACCTTTCAAAATATCCGGCAGAGTGATCCCCAGCCCTTTTTAGAAACTCTGATTGCGGAATGGCCTGCTTACGGGGTCTGGGATGAGAACGAAAAAAGCCAGGACAGAGCCTGGCTTTCTATTAGATCTAGTATCCTAATTTTATCAAACTACTTTTTCGCCTCTCAAAACGGCAGCCATTGTTTTACCTATTTCGGCTGGACTTTCGCAGACGTGGATACCACATTCGCGCATGATTTGCATTTTAGCCTGGGCCGTATCTTCCGCACCACCAACAATCGCACCGGCGTGACCCATCGTGCGCCCTTTCGGAGCGGTTTGACCGGCGATAAATCCAACAACCGGTTTTTTATTCCCATTTGCCTTAATCCAGCGAGCAGCGTCCGCTTCATAGCTTCCTCCAATTTCGCCGATCATCACAATCGCTTCCGTTTCCGGATCGTTCATCAATAATTCAACAGCATCTTTGGTTGGTGTTCCAATAATTGGGTCACCACCGATACCAATTGCAGTAGTCACACCCAGACCCGCTTTTGCAATCTGATCTGCTGCTTCATAAGTCAGTGTACCTGATTTCGAAACGATTCCAATTTTTCCTTTTTTGAAAACGAAGCCGGGCATAATACCCACTTTCGCTTCTCCAGCAGTGATGACACCGGGACAATTTGGTCCGATGAGACGACAAGTTTTATTTTTGATGTACTCTTTTGCGTAAATCATGTCCTTTACAGGGATTCCCTCTGTTATGCAGACAATGACTTTAATGCCAGCATCCGCAGCTTCCATAATGGCATCTGCAGCAAAAGCTGCTGGAACAAAAATAATAGAAACATCCGCTCCGGCTTTTTCAACCGCTTCGGCTACTGTGTTAAAGACAGGGCGGTCTAGGTGCATAGTGCCGCCTTTACCGGGAGTCACACCACCAACCACATTGGTGCCATACTCCATCATTTGTGTTGCGTGAAAGGTTCCTTCACCACCTGTAAAACCTTGAACTATAACCTTTGAGTTCTTATTGACTAATACCGACATACTTTTAAAATCTGGGACGAATATAGGTACTTATTTGCACTCGGCCAAGACAGAATACCCCCATTAACTGCACCTTTGGCAAAGCACTGAAAAATAAAAAGTAAATTTGAGGACTTGGAAAATCACATTGAACTGTATACAGATGGCGCAGCTAGCGGTAATCCGGGACCTGGCGGTTACGGCGTGGTTCTTAAATTCCGTCAACATCGAAAAGAAATAAGCGGAGGATTCCGAAAAACCACAAACAACCGAATGGAGTTACTAGGCGTTATCACTGGGCTGGAAGCAGTGACCAATAGTGACTTGCCTGTGAAAGTATATAGTGACAGCAAATATGTGGTCGATGCCATCAACTTAAAATGGCTCAATGGCTGGGTGAGGACTGGGTTTAAAAACAAGGCCAATGTTGATTTATGGAAACGCTTTTTACAAATATACCGGCCGGGAGTTCATCAGTTCATCTGGGTGAAAGGCCATGCGTCCAATGTCGAAAATAATCGCTGTGATGAACTGGCAGTAGCGGCTTCAAAAAAACCGGGACTCCCACCCGACCATGGCTATGAGCTAATTAAGTCAGGAGGATTTCTGTAAAGCCCTTAGCGTCCCGGCTCATTAAATACGAGTCCTTGGCGCCAATACGCTACGGCCTGATGAAATGGATCACGGTACAAAAGAGAACGCTCTAGCGTGTAATCCATGTCCGCGCATGCTGATTCGTTTTTAATAAATAAAAACCGCAGGGAGTTGGGATTGGCTTCTGTGCCGTAAACCCAGGTCTCAGAGTTCTCTCCAGAAAGGGTATTATAGGGCTGCCCCATCACAATGTAAATCATGCCCCTATCCGTCTTCCAACCCGGCATATAACTGCTGAAATTTTTATTCGCTTCTTTCACTCGGTTATAATATTTCCGAACCAATTCCCTAGCGCGTTCCTGACTGCCACCTATGTCCAGCCAAAATTTATCGATGGCTGCTTTGGGATCGTCCGCGACTAAACATTTTTCAAATTCTTCCTTCGACATCAAGTAGCGGGTACACTGAATCATTTCCCGAGTGTTGCTGACACCCGGAAAACTTTCGTCTACTGTATACAAAGACAGTCCCTCCTGCGCTGAAGCATCTGCCGAAATGTGCAGATAACCATCCTGTCCTGCCATTATGGTCCATAGTGAGTCTGTTGAACCTATTAATGTCTCATCCGCCGATTTTGGAAATTTTTCTGTTTTCTCATTCGTCGCAAAAGGTGGAAGCGCGGGTCCCCCAGGGGGATATAAACCTATTCGCAGCAGGTGGCGCGAGCTGCCATGACCCAGCAACAGATCGTCCGGATAAGCATAGCGAACTTTATAAGTAGACCCCACTAAAATCTGATTTCCGAAATGAACGCTGTCATTGCGCAGTAAAAGAAAATTCTGATAGGTAGCGTGGGAATTTTTGTTCACCTCTACCGTTTTCATGTAGCGCACGTGTCGGTTCTCATCCGCACAAATAATGTTCATGACATAGTTCCCCTTTCTTAATTTGCAGGTATAAGAGGTTTGCAAAGAGCGTAACTTCACTTGCTCCTCCTCGCTGCGGTCGTATAAAAATAAGGATAGTGAATCTGCAATTTTTCTGGGGGAATCGATGGAGCGAACCTCCGTAAAGACTTTTAAACGTGCGAAAAAGGCAGCAGAGGTGTCCATTCGTTTATAGAGCAGGTTTTCATTGGTAATTTTAAAAAAGACCTGGGTCACGGAATCATTCAGATGAAATACAACCGTCTCCATTTGAGGGAGGTCCGCTTCAAGATTCATAGCACTTCGCGCGGGACGCAGCGGGTAAGCCGATGAAGAAGATTTGCAGTTATTCAAGAAGAGCAGCAGAAGCAGGCTGACCATTAACTGTGATAAAGTGGATAATTCTCTCTGCATCATAAACCCGTGTGCTTCCGGAATAATTTAATCGCTAGGGCAAGAAGAATAACACCAAATACTTTTTTAATGATGGCAATACCTCCTACCCCCAAGAGTTTTTCAATCAAGTAAAGGTAGCGTAGAACAAAATAAACAATGATGACATTGATTAGAATGCCAATGATGATGGAAGTCAGATTATATTCCGCTCGGATACTCAGCAGTGTGGTCAGAGTGCCAGTGCCGGCAATTAGAGGGAATGCCAGGGGGACCACAGAGGCTCCTGAGGGCAGTTCATCGCGGTGAAGATGGATGCCTAAAATCATTTCTAGGGCGATGAAAAAGAGGACAAAGGAGCCCGCAATAGCAAAATCTTCAACCGTAATTCCAATAAGAGTGAGGATACTTTGCCCCACAAACAAGAACAGGAGCATGATTAACAGGGAAACCCAGGAAGCGCGGAGCGGATTAATACTACCCACATTGCGCTTTAAATTGATGATAACAGGAATAGAACCAATGATATCGATGACGGCAAAGAGCACGGTGCTGACCTTCAGAATCTCTACTAAATCAAAAGTTAAGGACATAAGAGTAAAACTAATTTTTAATACCGGTATGTCCAAAAAAACAATGCCAGACTGGCACAAAAATAAGGAGATAGCAGTGAATAAAATCTGAAGTCCCGCCTCTATGAAGAAACGTCACAAGTTCAAAAGCCTACAGACCTTTTGCAACAATGAATGGATGGTCAACAATCAAAAACGCTACCGTAGTGTATTTGAGGCGGCTGAAGTAGACTATATTCGTATTGAACTGGCACTCTACAACAAGTTATTCGATGAAGAAGACTGGCAAGCGACAATTAATTTAAAGTGCATTGACTCGGTAGGTGCTTTGGAATACTGCAGCAGGGAGCTGGAAGTGGACATCAGCAGGGAAGAGAATATTTTTTTTCTGAGGGATGGCTGGGGTGTTGAGCAAAAAGGAGGTTTCTGGAAAAAAGGGGCTTATAAATGGCAGGCCTTCGTAGACGAAGTTTTGCTGGGCGAACATAATTTTTTCATCAATGATGTGGGCCTAGTGGACAGTCTTGAAAATCCTTATCTAGAAGTTGAAAGTCTACGGCTTTATAACAGTGATATCAATGGCTGGCAGGACAAACGGAGGCATTATCTAAAACGCTTCAGTAAAAAAACAACACAGTACGTGTGGGCCGAAATCCGTTTTCAGATTAAAACGCCGAAAGATTATCACTACGAATTTTTCCTCAATTTTTATGATGATGCGGGACAAGCCAAAACCGTTTTAATTCACTCCGGTTATCAAGAAGCAGAGCGCGAGGGTCACGTCGTCGTCTTTGAAAAAGGCTGGGGCAGCGACTTGCCCGGCATCTGGACCGACGACCGTTACCGATTGGAAATCGTATTTAATGACGTGCTCATTGCCGCCACTTGCTTTACCTGCGGTGAAGCAGAAGAAGAAGGTGATACACCCATACTCAGAACGGTGGAACAGGCGATTACCTTAGGCGTTAGTTTACCCACCATTGCTCCGCGCTCAGATGAGAGTGCTCCATTAAAAACCCTCGAAGAGTTACTTGAAGAACTTGAAGCACTTATCGGACTTGAAAATGTAAAAAACTCCATCCGCCAGAACATCACCTTTCTACGCTTTACGAAATTAAGACAGGAAAAAGGCTTTATCGACTCCTCCCGATTGAGCCTTCATTCCATCTTCACAGGCAACCCTGGAACCGGCAAAACAACCGTCGTAAAAATGCTTGGGAAAATCTATCATCAAATGGGCTTGCTCAGCAAAGGCCATGTAGTGGAGGTGGACCGCGCTGCTCTTGTTGGGGAATACATAGGTCAGACTGCGCCCAAAACAAAAAAAATGATTGAAAGCGCGCGTGGCGGGATATTGTTTATTGACGAAGCCTATGCCTTATCGCGAGGGGAAGATGATCACAAAGATTTTGGGAAGGAGGTCATCGAAATTCTTCTTAAAGAAATGAGTGACGGTCCCGGAGACATTGCTATCATTGGCGCAGGCTATCCCAAACAGATACGCAGTTTTATCGACAGTAATCCCGGACTCAAATCCCGATTCACAGAGTATTTTCATTTTGAAGATTACCTGCCAGAGGAATTATTCGAAATTGCGAAATACGCCAGTCGTCAAAAAGAGGTTGTTTTAATTGAAGAAGCTGCCATGTACTTGCGCGAACAACTCACCGAAGCCTACCGTAAAAGGGATGAATACTTCGGAAATGCGCGCTTTGTCTATGCTGTAATTGAAGAAGCAAAACAGAACATGGGACTGCGCCTGATGAAAAAAGAAGATTTTGAATCCATCTCGAACGAAGAACTGTCCACCTTAACGCTCGACGATCTCCAATTGGTCTTTCAAACTGAAAACAAGAAAAAACTCCGACTTAGCATTCATGAAAAACAATTGCACGATGCGCTTGAAGAGCTCAATGAATTAGTGGGCATGGAAGAAATAAAACAAGACGTACATGAACTCATTAAACTCATTCGCTTTTATAATGAAACCGGTAAGGATGTTATTCACCGCTTCTCATTGCACTCGGTCTTTACCGGAAATCCAGGTACCGGCAAAACCACCCTGGCGCGGATCATGGGACGAATTTACAAAGCCCTCGGCATACTGGAACGGGGACATGTGGTAGAAGTAGACCGCGAAGGACTAATTGCAGGATATGTAGGACAGACCGCAAGTAAAACCACTGCAGTTATTGATAGTGCCATGGGTGGTATTTTATTTATTGATGAGGCTTATGCCTTAGCTAATAAAAATTCGTCCAACGACTTTGGAAACGAAGCCATCCAGGTTTTATTAAAACGGATGGAGGACGAACGCGGGAATTTTGGGGTGATTGTGGCAGGTTATACCGAAAACATGCATTTATTTATTGAAAGTAATCCTGGATTTAAATCGCGTTTTGACAAAACTTTTGAATTTCCCGACTACAGTGCCACTGAGTTATGGAACATTATGCTAAATTTACTCAGGAAAGAAGGGCTGATGGCTGACGAGGAGGCCGAGAAACATTTGCGGAATTACTTGCATGTGCTGTACCAAAACCGCGACAAATTTTTTGGAAATGCCCGCAGTGTTCGTCAGCTGGTCGGCGAGGTGGTCCGAAAACAAAATCTGAGACTTGCCTCCATTCCTTCAGATGAAAGAAAAAAATCCGATCTTGGCGTCCTGAATTATGAAGATGTCAGACATCTGGAAATTACCCAAGAAGGAAGAAATTCCCTGGGCTTCCGATTCGGAAATTAGCTATGACAAACACTACCGTCCGCAAACTGCCGCATGTTCGCCATTTTGCTGGAAAACTTCTGAGGAACTTTATTGCAGGAACTACCTTCCTGCTTTTTTCGCTACTCATCGGCGTTCTGGGCTATCACTATTATTTTATGCTGACCTGGACCGATAGCCTTTATAATGCCAGTATGATCCTCACGGGAATGGGACCTGTAAACCTGGCGCCCAATGATGCGGCCAAAATCTTCGCTTCCTTTTATGCAATATACAGTGGCGTGGCTTTTCTGACAGGTGTGGCCATTATTTTCAGTCCCATTGCGCATCGCTTTCTACATAAGTTTAAACTGGACGTAGAGAATTAATGAAAAGAGTATTGCTTATCTGCGCACACCGAAGGGGACGATCACCCAGCCAGCGTTACCGCTTTGAGCAGTACCTCGACTATCTCGGCACCCAGGGCTTTGATTTTACTTTCGCCAATTTACTCAGCGAAAAAGAAGACCTTGTTTTTTACGCGAAAGGACATCTCCTGCAGAAAATGCTGATAATGCTGAAAACACTACTTCAAAGAAAAAAGGAGCTTCAACACATCGGAAATTATGATCTCGTTTTTATTCAAAGGGAATCCCATTTTCTAGGCAGTACTTTTTTTGAACGGGGACTGAAAAAAAAAGGCATCCCTTTTATTTTTGATTTTGATGACAGCATCTGGCTGGCGGATACCAGTCCCGGCAATAAAAAATG
>CALPON020000096.1 GCA_943325195.2 Sphingobacterium thalpophilum
CTCCTACATTATCGCCAACATTGTCGGCAATGGTAGCGGGATTACGAACATCATCCTCAGGGATACCTGCCTCCACTTTACCCACCAGATCGGCTCCTACATCAGCAGCCTTGGTATAAATACCCCCACCAACACGGGCGAATAAAGCGATGGACTCCGCACCTAATGAAAATCCTGTTAGGACTTCGATAGCTGTTTTGACATAGTCCGCATTAACGCCGTCATTAAACAAACCAAGAAAAACGATAAACAAGCCGCCTAAACCCAGAATTGCAAGTCCTGCCACACCAAGTCCCATCACCGTTCCTCCGGTAAAAGACACTTTTAATGCTTGTTTTAAACTCGTACGTGCCGCTTGCGTGGTGCGCACATTAGCCTTAGTGGCGACCTTCATACCGATATAGCCGGCAGTCGCTGAAAACACAGCGCCAATAATAAAGGCGATGGAAATAATCCAGCTAGAATGAATTTCCCGGCCATTTACTTCTGTAATTGTTCCTGAATAGGCCAACAAGGCTGCAGCAAAAACGACAAAGATGCTTAGCACCTTCCACTCTGCTTTTAGAAAAGCCATTGCTCCATCAGCAATATAACCAGCAAGTTCTGCCATGTTTTTGTCACCGGCATCCTGTTTGCTTACCCAGGCAGACTTAATCGCCATAACGATCAAACCAACAATACCAAGGGCTGGGACCAGATAAATAATACTTTCGTTCATATTTTTAACTTTAAATGAGGGCTGCAAAATTAGGAAATTTCCGCTAATTACGAAATTATTTAAAGGCTTAAATGACAGGTAGATAGAGTATCTCGCTGTCCCTTATCACAAAGCCTGCTTCAGGAACCGCAAAGTTAGCTCCTCCCTATCGGCGGAGTTTTCTTTTTAAACTTCTTGTTGCTGATTTATAAGTAATTTCACACACTATGAATTCAGAGCATTTTGACCTCATTGTGATCGGCGGTGGACCGAGTGGCTATGCTGGTGCCATGAGGGCTATTGATTTTGGAAAAAAGGTTCTGCTGGTCGAAAAACGCCGCATTGGCGGTGCTGGTGTTTACGACGGCGTGCTAACCTCAAAAGCCCTCTGGGAACAGGCGCTGAGGACGGCCTCAGTTCGCGCACTGATTCCGGATTATAAGGCCGATTTCCAGACCGTTCGCAGCACCGTGAATGAAGCGGTTTATGAACGCAAGACCCAAATGACCGTGCATTCGCAACTTCTGCAGGCCCTGCCCAAGAAATTATTCCATTATGAAAAAGGAACAGCTTTTATAGCGGACAAAAACCGCATTCGTGTTACAAAAGAGGATGGTACACAAAAATTCTACACCGGCGACCATCTCTTGATTACAACCGGTAGTCGCCCCCGCATACCTGCCAATATTGCGGTCGATGAACAAATTATAGTGACTAGTGACGGCATCAAAAATTTTGAGGATTTTCCTGAAAGTATGGTTGTGCTTGGGGCCGGGGTCATCGGTTGCGAATTTGCCACCATTTTTTCTGCCTTTGGAAAAACCCGTGTTGCTTTAATCGATAAGGCGGATCGCATATTGCCGTTTGAGGATGAAGATGTGGCCGAAGTGGTGACCCAAAATCTTGAAGCGCATGGGGCGCATGTACATCATGGAGCCTCCTTAAAACGGATGGAGATTAAAGAGGGGCGTGTGGAATATGAGCTCATGTACAAAAATGGCGACTCTGAAATTTTTAATGTCGAAAAAGCCCTGATTTCAATTGGTCGTGTCCCTAATGTCGAAAACATTGGTCTCGAGAATGCCGGCGTAAAACTCAATGAGCGTGGCAGTATCTGGGACGATGATACACAAACCAACATCAGTAATATTTATGTAGCAGGCGACGCCACCACAGAGGTGGCCCTGGTTAATGTGGGGGAACGGGAAGCGCGACATGCCGTGGTGCGCATGTTTGGACCAATAGTAAAACCGCTTTCCTATAAAAACATCAGTACGATTATGTTCCTTGATCCGGAGGTGGCTGCCGTGGGGATGAGTGAGCAGGAGTGTGTTGCCAGCGGTATTCCTCACAAAGTTGTAAAACTGGATTATACCATCAATGCCCGGGCAATCGCTATGCGAAAGACAAAAGGGTTTTTTAAAATCATTGTCTCAAATGATAATGGCATGCGGATTTTGGGAATGCGGGTGGTCGGTGAACATGCCAGCAGTGCCATCCAGGGTGTGGCTTACCTAATTCACACCAACCAGGGTATACGGGAGCTGGCAGATATGATGCATCCCCATCCAAGTATCATCGAAGGTGTGCAGGAATGCCTCAGGATGCTACTGAACAAGTCTATTTACAAACCCTATGTCTTTAAAGACAAACTGAAGTGTTTTGTGTGCGAAAACGGCATCTGTACACCACTGGAAAGTCTGGTCTAAATCTTTTATATTTTTTTAATCGCTTATGGCTATTGCACGCACTAACTTTGAAGAAATGAATAAACGGATCATCACTTTTGTGTCGGTTTCCTTTTCCGTGGCTTTGCTTGTGCTTATTTGCTTTCAGATTTACTGGATTTGGGGGGACTTTAAAATCCGCAAAGAACTTTTCAAAAGCAAGGTAGACGATGCCCTGAATCACACTTCGGCGAAGCTTGAGCGCCTCGACCCCCGCAATGACTATGTCATTCGCCAGACCAGAACGCAAGGTATCGTTTACAATAATCCAAACATTAAGGGTCCTAACAACAGCAGGGTCGGCATGCTTAGCATCGAACTAAGCACAGACAGTAATGGTCATCAAAGCAGTCGCTATACTAAACGTGATATAACCGGCGATTCGGCCCTGGAATTAAAACAGGCTACAAATTTTATAAAGCGTCTCCGTGAACAACAGTCCAGCCTGAGGTCACAAAACAATGAATTTCCAACTTCCCTGCCGGCAAAAAGTTTCTTTTCGATTACCTCCTCTGAAAATTTTTATAATAAAAGAAAACAAAAAGTGGATACGGTGCTACTGGATTCAATTCTCAAATTTGAATTGCGGAAAGTGAAAATCAAAGCCCTTTACAACTATTACATCACCTCGCTCTACCCTGGCAGTCCTCACCACAGCGACCTGAAACAAGCGGAAAACATGTCCGACTCGCTTGGTATTGACCATTATAAAATCAATTTATCTCCTAACAATAGTTTTATAGATCCGGAATATCTCATTGTTTATTTTCCGACGCAGGACCGGGATGTTTTCCGCCA
This sequence comes from Sphingobacterium thalpophilum, assembly GCA_943325195.2. GTDB lineage: Bacteria > Bacteroidota > Bacteroidia > B-17B0 > Aurantibacillaceae > Aurantibacillus. Next base: position 3,223 of record CALPON020000096.1, read on the forward strand.
GATGTGGCCTTTTCTCATTACTTCGATTGTGGTGATACTCATTTTGACCATTTCCTTTTACTACTTCATGGCCAGTAACTTAAAACAAAAAAAATTGTCCGCCATCAAAAATGATTTTATCAGTAACATGACGCACGAGTTTAAAACGCCCATCAGCACCATTTCGCTGGCAAGTGAGATGCTCGCGGACGAAAGTATTTCGCAGACCACCGACAAACGGCAACGCTATCTAAAAATGATCAGCGACGAGAATAAACGCCTCAGTGTGCTGGTAGAAAGCATACTGCAGACTTCTATCTTGGATAAAGGAGAGTTTAAGTTAAAATTAACCGAAGTCGACATGCACGACATTATCAACTCCGCTATTCATAATACACAGCTTATCATCAGTCAGCGACATGGTGAAATTCAAACCTACCTCAAAGCACAAAAATTCATTCTGCAGGCAGATAAAGTGCATCTTACCAACATCATTTTTAATTTGATTGATAATGCGATCAAGTACTCTAAAGAACAGCCCGAAATAGTGATCTCCACTTATAACACCGCAGAGGGCATTATGATTCAAGTGAAGGACAATGGCATTGGTATCAGCAAGGAAAATCAACGCAAAATCTTCGACAAATTCTACCGCGTACCCACCGGTAACGTTCACAATGTGAAGGGCTTTGGTTTAGGGCTTTCCTACGTGTTGGCAGTGGTGCTTAAACACAACGGCACTATCTCCGTAAATAGCGAAATTGGCAAAGGAAGCACCTTCAATGTGCATCTAAAAATCTGACAATATTTGTTAAAATTGTTAAAATGCTATCCTGAGGCTGTACCTTTAAATAAAGAATTTAACACTTCTACTATGGAAACTGTAAAAACAAGAATCTTGCTCGTTGAAGATGATCCCAGTTTAGGTCCTCTTCTGCAGGAGTACCTCGAAGCGAAGGGTTTTGAAACTAAATTGGCGGATGACGGAAAAAAAGGTGGAGATCTCTTTTTCAAGGGTGAATTTGATTTATTATTACTTGACGTGATGATGCCTGTAAAAGACGGCTTGACGCTTGCAAAAGAAATACGCGTGGTCGATAAAAACGTTCCGATTATCTTTCTGACCGCCAAAAGCATGAAGGAAGACACCATTGAGGGTTTTAATGCAGGTGCCGATGATTACATGACCAAGCCTTTCAGTATGGAAGAGCTCATGGCCCGTCTTACTGCAGTTTTGCGACGGACCAATAAAGTCCGCTCCACTGAAGGTGATGACGTCGACTTCAAAGTTGGTACTTATGAATTCAACTCAGAAAAACAAGTACTGCAGCACAATGGCATTGAGCAGAAATTAACAACCAAAGAAAGCCAGTTACTTCGCTTATTGTGTGTTCACAAAAACGACGTGCTCGATAGGACCTTTGCTTTAAAATCCATCTGGCATGACGACAATTATTTTAATGGTCGCAGCATGGATGTATATATCGCCAAGCTTCGTAAATATCTGAAAGACGATACCAAGGTAGAGATCATCAACATTCATGGTAAAGGCTTTAAATTACTTGTTAATCAGTAAATCGAAGGTTTATATAAAAGCCGGTCCTTGAAAGGACCGGCTTTTTTTATGGTGGATAGCTCAAAAAAAAGGACCAGCAGGTGTGCTGGTCCTTTTTTCTTTTATGGATGTATTTTTATTTCAGGAGTGTAACGTGGCCCATTTTATTATAGGCATTGCCATCCATATCCTTGTATTTTATGCGGTAAACGTAAACCTCTTCTTTCAACGGTTCGCCAGCCTTGTTCTTCCCGTCCCAACCTTTTTTATACTCGGTGGTGCGGAAGAGACTATGACCCCAGCGATCAAAGATTTCCATTTCAAAACTTTTCACATCTAGGCCGTATTCTGAAATCTCTGGTCTGAACACATCATTCAGATTGTCAAAGTTTGGAGAGAAGGCTGTTGGAATATAAATGTAGAAGTCGTTTTTCACTTCAATTGTTTTCACAACCTGATCCGTGCATCCACCGGCAGCAAGCGGACTTGTTGCCAGGAGTATTACCTGGTACTTGCCAATTGCAGGGAAGGTAACGAACGGATTCACATCTTCCGAAGCCGGCATGCTGCTGAACTTCCACTGATAGGTGTTATCACCAAGAATCGTGGTTTGATTGTTCAACTGAACTTGCGGACTGCTGATGAAGATCTCTTCAGGGAAACTGAAATCTGCTTTCGGTGCAGTGAAGATTTTGACAGGAGCGACCTTTGCAGGAAGCGCCTCACAGCCAATTTCATCTTTATAGCTAAAAGTCACATTGTAAGTTCCGGGACTGGTATACACGTGGCTGACAGTAAAGCCGCTTTGCTTTTCAGTACCATCATCAAAGTTCCAGGCACCTTCACCAGCAATGACACTTGGCGTATTGAAAACAATCTCGCTCGGAGCACAACCAGAAGTAGTCTGGCTCACGGCCATCACCTTCGGCACCTCTCGAACTTCCACAAGGATTTCCTGACGGTCAGGGCACAAGGTGGTTGTTGGCAGCGAGTGCGTATAGTAGACGACCTTATTATTCTTTCCAAGTTTTGCATTGAAGGGGTCAAACATACTTGTTCCATTGCCCACACCGTTTATTTCCCAGGTGCCACCGGGATTAACTACGTAGCCATCCAGGTTCAACGCTGTTGTTTTTTCAGGTATTAGACAGATTGGACTTACTGATTTTTGGAAAGCAGCACTGACAAAGCGTTCAACATTCACAGTCATTTGTGCATAGGCCACACATGGTCCCGAAGTGATACTATAGTTGACAAGGTTATCGCCAATCAAAGCATTCGCCGGGCTAAACTTACCACCTAGAGACACAGCCCCCATTCCGGGACCCGAGAATAAACCGCCAACAGGACTCACTTGAATTTGAGCCGGTAAGGCATTACTACATAGTGGTCCAAGTTTCGTCAAAATCGGTGTCGCCAACGAATACACATTCACGGAAATCATGTCCTGGTCAGGACACATACCACTCGGTGAAGAGGCTGTCTGATGCAACAAAGTAAACGTACCTGAACCCGTTAATGCTGGATTAAAAGTACTTCCGTTGATGCCAGGTCCGCTCCAATTCCCAATTCCGCTATTAGTGAACGGTGAAAGGTTTATCACCGGACCATTATTACACTGATCTGGCAACTTAGTGGTAATTTTCGCCGACACAAAAGCTTCAACACCCACGAATTTAGTCTGCTGTGAATTACAAGTACTCGTTCCAATCACATACTGCACCGCATTGTTACCAATACTGCACAGTGACGGTGAGAAGACTCCAGAACTGCTCAGGTAAGAAGAACTGCTCCAATAGCCAATGGCTGGAGTGACGGTCATTTGAACAGGACTGACATTATTACAATACGGTCCCACATTCGCAATACTAGGTGCAGGCGGGTTGTAAATGGACACTGCAATCGTTTTGGAATCTGGACATAAAAGAGCATTCGGCGTACTTGGCACTGCATAAGTTAAAACACGCAGAATAGGCGTCACACTAGCAGTAGCGGCATAGGCTGAAGGATTGAGACTATTCGAAACAACACCCTGAACATTGGTCAGCCAGTTCCCTACTCCACTTTGCACAATGCTCATAAGATTAAAGACAGGACTGTTGACACATAGATTAGATACTGTACCGGAGAAACCGGCAGGATTGAAGCTAGAGGTGAGCAAAGTAGAGGTGTTGGTATTCACACAAGGTCCTATTTGAATAGAATAAAAAGCGATACTGCTTGGCACTGCCGCAAGGGTTGGTGATACAAGTCCACCGCTTGAAATAGCAGAATTGTTATACCAAGAACCGCCGCCAGGCGATACCGTCATTTGACGTGACGCGGCATTTGTACAAAACTCAAGCATTGGTGCGATGGTTGGTGTAATCGTTTTAGTTACAGCAACAAACAGTTGACTTGAGTGCGGACAAACAGTAGGATTCGGAGTCGAAGACGTGGTATACGTGATCGGATAACTCTGTGTAATCAGACCAGAAGGATCAAAACTGAATGTACCTGGTCCACCCGTGGTCAGTCCACCATTGCTCGCTGTCCAAGTACCACCTGCCGCACTCTGAACGATGTTCATGAGATTGAAAGGCGCATTAGTCACACAGAGTGGCGGAACCGAAGAGGTCAGAGCGGCGGTCCGAAACTGAGACACCTGATAGGTTGCCGTATTAGATGCTAAACACTGAAACACATTGATTCCGTAAGTAAAACTATTCACGCCAATATTAGCCAGCGAAGGCGTAATAACACCACCGTTCTGACTGATTGGATTCGCCGTTCCGGTCACACCACTGCTGAACGTACCGCCAGCAGGATTTGTATTAATCTGATACAGCGCAGACGTGTTACACATATTCGGAATAGCAGTAATGGTTGGTATTGGCGGATTAACGCCAAGTATGGCCATGGTTTTGGACGTCGGACAATTCACCAGACTCGGCGTTACCACAATGGTATACGTCACCAGAGAATTAGTTCCCGCCGGCACAACCGGCGTGATAATCGAAGATGAATACGTATTGGCGTTCCCCGCTAGCCAGACATTCGGTGTCCAACTATAAGAATACTGCGAGGCCGATGGCGCCGGGGTAAACGTTATGTTCGCCGCGACACTGTTGCCGGGACAGAGCGTCGCTGTGATAGGATTCACATTAAAGGCATAGGTGAAAGAGTTGACGGTAAAGTTTGTCCCGTATTTACAGGATCCGTCAAAGGCTCGCACACTATAGGTGCCTTGTGCTAAATTCGTAGCTGTATATTGATTTGCGGCGGTCGGATAAACACTGGAGGAGTAAGCAGGTGTCGTACCTGTGGCATAAACGGACCAGGAATTGATACCAGGAGGCGCTCCTGCTGCCGGCGTTAAACTGATGACGGCCGTTCCATTAGTACCCCCCGGACAAATCCAGGAGACGACGGGTGTCCCCAATAACCCTGGACTAGATGCCACTAAAGTAAACTTGACGGAATCCTGGCAACCAAATTGCGAAAGATAACTGAGCCACCAAATAGACTGATTGACGGGATTCACGACGGTATAATTCATGGCTGTCCCTAGAGAACCTGTAATTGGCGCATTACCATTATACCACTGGAAGTTACTGCCCCCCGTGACACTGAGATAGGCCTCGTTCCCACAATAAGGTTTCAGGACGTTGACAATGCCCGCCTGCCCCTGGACGACGGTGGTTGTGGCGACGGCAGATCCGCACCCGGATGCCCCCAAACCGGTTAAGACGACGCTGTACACGCCAGGCGCAAGTCCATTGACTGTGCCAAACACACCCGTCGTGGAGCCCGTGCCGACCGTGAGATTATTCGCTGCATTAATCCACGTCCAATTATATCCGGCACCGGAACCAGTGCCCTGGACCGTCGCTGATCCACTGGCTCCCCCGGGACAGGTGGAGCCCGAGCCGATAGCGGCAATATTCACAGAGGTAAAAACAATTGCATTCGTAGAGGTGTACTGGCAACCAGAAGACCCCTGAAGGTATACTGTATAGACAGAATTCGGAATCGGATTATTAATCGTTAATGTAGAAAGCGTGGCCTGTGCAGCAGGAATCGGCGCAGAGGTAATCGGTGGCACCCAAGAATAAGTGGAGTAACCCAGTGGCGCAGCAATAACCGCCTGGTTAGAACCAGCACAAAAACTCACAGGTCCAGGGATAAATCCACCATTACCACTTAAATTCGTACCAATCAACTGGCCACCACAACGGGCATCAAAAAACGCCTGTCCGTAATGTCCGCTATAAGAACAATCTGCATTGGTTATCTGCACGGTCACACAAGATCCTATGTAGGGCGTCAAATCAATGAAGCGCACCACCCAATTGGTCCAAGAAACTGTCCCAGTCATCGAATAACCAGAAACTCCACTAACACATGAAGCGCCACTTGGCGTTAAACTCACATTTGAACAGGTTAAAAGTGATGGCGTACCACCTGCACAAGGCTGCTGATACATGTCAATCCGAAAAGCAGGCTGACCACAGCAGTCATGAACTCCATCCCATGAACCTGCATAGGCAAACTGGAATAATGTATTGGCGGCAGTAACAGGAAAAGTTGAACGTATACGGGTCATCAAACCGGTTGGCGAGGTATTATGCAGCTGAACAATCCGAGTTCCTCCTAATGGTGAATTCGGCAGAGTTCCAATCGCTGCAACTCCAAACATTGGTGTCTGCACAATCCAGAACTCCGGGGAACCTGCATTCCAAGATGGAATAGCATTCGCGTTACAACCAGCTCCATATGAGGTGTTTCCTAATTGAGGATAAACGACTGAGGTATTCATGCCACTTTCAACGGTCCATCCGGTAACTGCATTTCCAGCAGTATATTGGGCCGGCGTAGTGGATTCAAAATCTTCATTTACACAGGGTGCCAAGTTAATCACCGCTCCTCCACCACCTGTCGGCTTCGAAGAAATTCCACTCGGGCTGATGGCCGGAGATAGCTGGGCCACATCGGCATACATACCAACTTTGTACTTACGATCAATGTACTCACGTTTTGCACGGGGAAGAAAGTTGATGTACTCAGCCCCATAAACTCCTCTCGACAATAATTCAGATTTCACAAAGGCCTCGTCAAAACCCCTCAGGGAATCAGCATGATAGGTTTCCGTATAACCCATTGCATTTTGCGACAAGTAATCCTGGTTTTTAATATACATGGATTTCGCATCAGCAGGAGCATTTTCAGAGCGAACTGGCTGAGTCGTCGACTGTGATTTGTTCTGCGCGTTCAGAGTGATGCTGAACATCAAACCGAGTGCTGATAGGGTAGTAAAAAAATTCTTCATCTTGAGGTAAATTACTAATAAGTTAAAGTTAGAGGTTTAGAAAGCAAAACGCAAAAATATTCACTCACTGATAGCGGGATTTTAAACAATTCGAGGCCTAGTTCGCCCTCATTTTATGTAGGGGGCGTCATTTTGGGGGGCTGCGGACAGCTCTTTTCCATTTTTGACCGTCTATACCCAACTACGCTCCTTATAAGTGGTGATTCCTCTCGGCAAAACGCCAAAGTACTCGACCAATAATGCTCTAAATAAATTTAACTGGACGCTAACTTGTCTGTTTTTTTCTAACGCCAAGGCGGGCAATTTTTTGGGGATTTTAATGTAGAGGCTGGTGATTCATCAACTCCGTCGCTATTTGAGGACTGCTTAAGGTTGCTGAAAAGGAATCCCTACCGCAGCAGAGTCACAGAGCCTTGGCGTTGATTTACACGGGCATCGAGGTCACGGAACTGCACCTGATAGGTATACACATCTTCTTTGAGTATACTTCCGCCTTTGTTCATAAAGC
>CALPON020000097.1 GCA_943325195.2 Sphingobacterium thalpophilum
AATTACAATCTTTAATTATTGAAATCCCTTTATGGCGTCTATTGCGGTGGGGATCACCTCTTCCCATTCCGAACAGAGAAGTTAAGCCCACCAGCGCAGATGGTACTTGGTCTAAAGCCTGGGAGAGTATGTCGATGCCAATTTTAAAGAAAAAAACCCTGTGTAGAAATACATGGGGTTTTTTGTTTTATACCCAATCTTATCTCCTCGCCAAGGATCTCGGCACACTCAATTACACAACACTCATCCAATCCAAACATTACCTTCAACCCAGGGGGCACTAGCAACGCAAAGGCATCGGAATAGTCGGAGTATTTTTGTAGTTATACGTTTACTTCTTTCACTGATGTTAAATCAAAAAATTATCGCCAACTCCTATTAAAAACCAAAAACCCCCTTCGCAAGCGTCGGGGGTTTTCGCATTTGGCACTATTTGCCGGGTACGGTGCTTGGGTGAGGCACACTCTTCGTTCTTAACAACGTATTGCGAAAGGACTTCATTCCTAAATGCAAACAGATGCGGTCTTCTTCTTAGTCCACCTTGGTTAATTGGATAAGTTCTTTGGGATTTGGGGTTTATTGGACTCAAACGTACAAAAAGTTTAATATAAATGATATGCAAAATAAAATAAATTCGATTCTTGATTACTGCAGTAAGTGGTAACTTGCCTTAAAGTGTAGAGGCCAGTTAATTATTTTTTGTATCAGTGCCCTAAACCTGCACTACGAAATCTTTTAGAGAGAGTGGTTTTCCTATTACTATTACGCCATCTTTCATGGCATTGGGGATAAGACTAAAAATGCTTCGATTAATTCAAAATATTTTTTGAATTAATTTTATACTAATTCACCAACGTCAAAATCAAAAATCACGCAGTCTCATGCTAGCGCTGACAATGAACTGATCAGAGCAGGCTGGAGTAAGTTTCATTTCTAATTTACGTGTATAATAAATAAAACCAGGTGATAAATGACGGAGTCATTAACTCTAAAAAAATGGATTAGTGCTTAGAAAATGGAATATCAGAAAAAGAGAATTAGTTCATGGGTACTTCTGAGCAAAGAAATATTGGTGACCGCAAAATATCATTATAGTATTTGCCAATTAGGCGCTGTCTCCCTGATCTTCCTCCAATCCCTCTTTACTGTCGCCTCCCAGACTGTAATAGTTGTTTTCTTCATCTTCTGAACCAATTGCTTCCTGTGCATCATCCAGCTCGGCACCCGGAATATCGAGGTCTTCGCCAGTATGCGAATCGTCTGTAATTAAATGATTTGGTTCATCCGGAAGCGCATTGGGTGTCTTTAAGTGTGCTGGATCTTCTGGATCGAGGTCCGATTTCCCCTCGTTTTGCACGTACAAGTCTTCTTCACCGGGATAAGAGGGATAGCCGGGAAATTTAGTTTCATTTTTTTCTGATTGGTTTGCTGCTGAAGAATCCCCCTTAGATTCTTCGCTAGTCCTTGCCTGATTTTTTTTCATAATCTCTTTATCAAGGTAAGAAAACGAGATACCAGGAGCGTTTGAGAGGTGTAAATTAAAGGGTTTTAAAAATAGAACGTTCTCTTTTGCCTATTCAACGAAATTTTTGCTGCGCTTCCTGAAAAAAAAGTTTGAAGTTATCTTCCAGAATTTTTTCGTGCTCTATAAAGTCTGCTATAGAATTCTGCAACTGCACGCCATGGTTAATTCGTTGTGAAAGATGCCCGAGCACAGTGGTGATGCCATCTTTTTCCGCATAGGCCTCATAGATGTTATTGTTGATGACATAATTCAAAAAGCGTTCCGAACTTTTAGGAAGGATGTGCTTATTATTGTTATACATACCATACACTTTTTGTGCAAAGGTATTCAGCCTGATATCAGCTAATTCGAGGAAGTTTTTAGCTAAGAGGTGGTCAAAATAAATATCGATGAGAACACCGCTGTATTTTTCGTACTTGGGATAGAAAATCCGTTTGCTTTTTTTAAAGAGTTCGTGGGTATCTGTAAACGCATCAATTTCGCGGTGCATTTTAACGCCTTCGATGACAGTGGGTGGAAGGTTATCAAACTTATTCCCACGTAAATGATCCGCAATAAAGTTTCCAATTAGCAGCGCTTCATTGTTTGCCGAAAGCAGAGCATGTGCCAGATAGTTCATTAAACATTTACTTTTTGCTTAAAAAGCTGAAGCCATGAAGTTAGGCTTTTTAGGGCCGGCATCTTCCTCACATAGAGTATTTTTTCGGACAATTTTAAGTGCATCCGGTTTAAAGTTTCCCCTAAATTTAAGGAAATGCCCTATCTGGGGAAAATCCTAAGTCTAAAAAAACAATTGGATTCGGATAATATCGGTCCTTTGCAAACTATTAAAATCGAAAACAAAAAACATGATCACTAGAAGACAAAGAGGCAGATTTCTGTCCATGGTGCTTGGGATTTTCACAACTTCCCTTGCATTGGCGCAGACGAATTGTTTTATGCAAATTTCAAGTAGCCTGACCGGGAGCGTTTGTCCTGGGACGCCAATTGTACTGACCGCTACAACCGCCGCAGTAAATGTGGGAACGGGTATAAATGGTTCTCTAACAGTTAGTACGGGGACTGCATTTACAGATGGTGTTCGTGCTGGTGTAGTTGGTACCAATATAACGGGACTTAATAATAAAGTCCGTGTAGCATCTGTTACCGGCTTTGCTACCGGTGACGAGGTGATGTTGATCACCATGCAGGATCCAAATCTCACTGCTGCCAATCAGGTCGGAAAGTTTGAATTTGCTGTAATTTCCAGCATTTCTGCAGACACGCTTCGTTTTAGTAGTGTGTTAACCAATACCTACAATACGACTGGTAGTGTTAAACATCAGGTAATTGAAGTACCACATTATACAAACTTAACCATTGCAAACGGGGCATTGCTCACTTGTAATCCATGGAATGGCACAACTGGTGGTGTTCTGTGTTTCCGTGCAAGTGGTCAGGTTTCGGTGGCCGCAACGGGAAGTATTTCGGCTAGTGAAAAAGGCTATCGTGGGGTCGCACAAAAGGCGTCTTTATGGAGAAATGCCGATGGTGGCCAGGGTGAAGGAATATATGGAACAGGTATCGGTAGTGGCGCTAATGGTGGCAGCAATTGCGGCAATAATGGCGCTTTCAACAGTCCCAACGGAAACGGTGGCGGCGGTGGAAATGGTTGCGGTGACTCTGGTGGTGGTGGCGGTGGCGGCTATGCCAGTGCAGGTTCTACAGGGGTTAATTGGGGACATACACCTGGTTTAGGAGGAAATGCCATTGGAAATAGCAGTTTAACCTTGCTCTATATGGGCGGAGCCGGAGGAGAAGGGGGTGCTGATGAAGATGGTGCTTATCCTGGTGCAGGTGGAAACGGTTCTGGAATTGTTTTCCTTGCCACAAATACACTTATCGTTAATGGTTTTATACAAGCTAATGGAGCAAAAGGTAATGATGCCAGTAATGGTGCACCCGGCAGTGGTTGTGGAACGACCGCTGGGGGTGGCGGAGCAGGTGGATCGATTGTGCTTCAAGCCAATTCTATTTCTGGCACCGGCGCTAATATTACAGTGAATGCGGGTACTGGTGGGATTAGTTCTGGCGGCTGCAACGGTATCGCTGTGACTGGCGGAAATGGTAGTGTTGGACGGATTCGAATTGAAAGGGTAATAGGAACTATTTCGACGAGCCCCGCTGCCTATCAAATTACTGTGCCTTCACTTACAGGTCTCGGTTACTTATGGAGTACCACGGCGAATACCGCGACAATAGGTATTTCACCGACGGTTACTTCCGTATACAATGTGACAATTACTTCAGGTAGCTCATGTGTTGGAACGATGGCGTCATTTACTGTGCCAGTGCGTACCGCACCGATTTTAAATATTGCCGGAGGCAGCACAATTTGCAGCGGACAGTCCCTCTTGCTAACCGCTAGTGGTGCAACTTCTTATACCTGGACTAACGGTAATACCAATGGGACAACACTTAATGTCAGTCCGGTTGCTTCTACTGTTTATACATTAACAGGTACCGATGGACAGGGTTGTGTTGCAGCTTCTGTAACCAGAGCGGTCAGCGTTTATTCGTTGCCTATTATTGGAATTACAGGGAACTCTGTAATTTGTGCTGGTCAGAACGCAGCATTAACGGGAACTGGTGCCAGCACTTATAGCTGGTCAACTGGAAGTAATGCGACTGTTTTGAACGTGAGTCCTGCAACATCAACACTTTATACCCTTACAGGATCAAGCTCAGATGGTTGTACTGGTAACACAGCCAATTTGGCGGTGACCGTGAACACGGTTCCAGTATTGGCCATAAGCGGTCCTAATGCTGTATGCGCAGGCGGAAGTATTATGCTCACAGCCAGTGGAGCGAATACATACACCTGGATGAACAGCGGTTCTGTTACAACAACATTGACTATTTCTCCTGCTAGCAACCAGACCTACTCCTTGACTGGCTCAAGTTTGCAAGGTTGTTTGGGGACGATGGTAACACAAGCCATTACAGTTAATTCGCTCCCTATTGTAACAATTTCCGGATCATCTTCATTGTGCGCTGGTCAGTCTCAAGTGCTGACAGCAAATGGTGCAAGTACTTATACCTGGATGAATAACAATAGTAATTTGAGTACATTCTCTATTAGTCCAACAAGTAACCAAACCTATACTTTATCTGGAACTAGCGTACAAGGGTGTGTTGGTTCAGTTGCAAGTCTTGCTGTGTCCGTTTTCAGTGCACCAGTTGTTGCGGTGACTGGAACGAATGCTGTTTGTCAGGGAGCTACCATTGCATTAAACGCAAGTGGTGCTAATACTTATACTTGGACAAATACAAATTCTAATGGCGCCACTTTATCAGCAACGCCAACTCAAAACACGACTTATACAGTCAACGGAACCAGTTCATCGGGTTGTGTAGGAACACCGGCAACTTTAGCCGTTGTTGTGAATACATTGCCAGTGCTCAGCATCAGCGGTACAAATACTCTTTGCGCTGGCGGATCAGTTGTCTTAATCGGAAACGGTGCAAACACTTATGTCTGGACAGGTGTTGCAAGCAGCAGCGTGCAGGTGACAGTAAGTCCTTCTGTAACTACTACTTATTCGCTGAACGGTCGCAGTATGGCTGGTTGTGATGGTGCACAGGTTTCTCTAGCAGTAACTGTATTTAGTCTTCCAGTTGTTGCTATTACCGGAACATCCGCAATTTGTGCGGGTGGTTCAGCTATCTTAACAGCTACTGGTGCCACTAACTATACTTGGACCAATTCAGGTGCTAACACAACAACCCTTGCAGTTGCTCCAACAGCAAATACGACCTATTCACTGGCAGGTATTAATCCAAACGGATGTCAAGGTAGTACGGCCTTGCTTTTGGTTAACGTGTTTTCATTACCTGTTGTTTCGATTGCAGGAACAAACACAGTTTGTAGCGGCGGAACATTAAGCCTTACTGCAAATGGTGCCAGTACTTATACCTGGCTTAACACAAGCAGCACAGCTACAGGTGTCTCTGTAAATCCAACTGCCAATACCACTTATACATTAAGGGGTGTGAGTGCACAGGGTTGTGCTGGAACCAATGCTACTCTGGCTGTAACTGCTTATTCAGCGCCTGTGCTTAGTATTGCAGGTCCTTCTGCCGTTTGTAATGGTGCATCTGCAACATTTACAGGTACAGGGGCAAACGCCTATTTATGGTTGAATAACGCAAGTACAGGATCAAGTATCGCTGTAACTCCAAGTTTGAATACGACCTATTCCTTAACGGGAACTAGTTCATTTGGTTGCGCAGGAAATACGGCTACAGTTTTATTAACTGTAAATGCAAATCCTACCATCAACGTAACTGGTAATGCTTCTGTTTGCGCAGGAGCAAGTGCAAGTTTGACAGCTACAGGAGCCAGCAACTTTACATGGACATCAGGTGCAACCACCTCAGTGGTTGTATTGACACCTAGTGTGAGCACAAATTATAGCATTAGTGGTACTTTCACGACGGGTTGTAGCAGCTCTAAGACAGTTGCTGTGACTGTTTATACCCTCCCTGTTCTTAGCATTTCAGGAACATCTGTAATTTGTGCTGGTGATACAGCTCAGTTTACTGCAAGTGGAGCGTCTGTGTACCTTTGGAATACAGGTGCAAACACATCCAGTGTAGCGGTTACACCCTCTGCTAACGCCTCCTATACATTAACCGGCACATCAGGAAATGGCTGCGTCACTAACATTGTCAAAAGTCTCACCGTTAATCCACTTCCCGTTCTTGTCATCTCTGGCAATAATGCTGTTTGCCAAAATAGCAGTGTGACCAAAACGGTTACTGGTGCTAATTCCTATACCTGGAGCACGGGCGTTGCAAGTAACAGTGTGGTATTGACACCGACTATTTCTTCCGGGTACTCTACCTATTCTGTAACAGGGCTTAGCCTTGCCGGTTGTCTGTCTAGAAAAGCAGACTCAGTGCTAGTTAATGCACTTCCAACGCTCACCATCACTGGTGGAAGTTTTGTTTGTGCAGGTAATTCGCTGACTTTAGACGTTTCCGGCGCCAATAGCTACTCCTGGAGTACAGGAAGTACTACATCATCTGTTGTTGTTGTCCCTTTATCCAATACCAGCTATTCAGTAACTGGTACCAATACGACCGGCTGTTTCTCTATGGCTGTCAATGATGTCACCGTCGTTGCATTTCCTTCTGTATCTATCACTGGAAACACTGCGGTTTGTGTAGGAGATTCAATTACACTGACTGCAAACGGAGCAAACACATATGTGTGGAGCACAGGTTCTACCTCCAGTCTGGTAGTTGTCAGTCCTACAACAACTTCTACTTATAGTCTGGTTGGTTCAATCGGTATCGGTTGTTCTGATACCACTCAGACCACAGTGAACGTAAATGCTCTGCCGGTACTTACTTTAAAACTGGACAGAGCTGAGATCTGTGTTGGCGAAAGTAACGTTATTGAAATTCTTGGTGCTAACAGCTACTCATGGAGTACTGGCGCTGCTAGTTCAACAATCAGCGTGACTCCGACACTGACAACAACATACAGTGTAGCAGGTACCAGCACTGATAATTGCAGCAGCACTAGCACTGTAGAAGTGAAGGTTTCTGATTGTACAGGAATTACTGCGTCTTCAATAGAAAATTCAGTAAAGGTGTATCCAAATCCTTTCAATGATAAAGTTTCAATTGAAATTCCACAGTCTCAAAACAATACGCTTCAGATTGTAAGTTCAGTAGGGCAAATTCTTTATACTGAGAAAGTTTCTACTATCACCGCTCTTGATCTTACTCGTTTTGATAATGGCATGTATCTGATCCGCATTGTGACAGATAATGGCACTGTAATTACCAAGACGATTGTTAAGCAATAAAAAATTCTTCTCCTTCCGAAAAGGGCTGTCTCACTGGAGATGGCCTTTTTTTTTACCCGTGAGCTTCAAGTAATATGACCTCAAAGGCGATTTGTACACCCAGTATTGAAAATTCAGGGCATGGCTTAAATTTGGATAGGCAAACAATGTTTAAGCTACCAACTAACCGGCATTTTTCTGCAGCAGAGATTGTCGCTAGGAAATGTTTTTTTAGAGTGACAATTCTTTCGCCAAAGAACTAAAATCAAGTCCATCGAAGTTTCCGCTGCTCATCATCAACAGGACAGAGTTTTGATGGTTTTTTTGTTTTAAATAGTCCTTTAATTCTGAACTTGAAGTAAATACCATCAAGTCAGCACGATTAAAACATTTGATGACCTGATCAGTAGTGATGGGTTTGAGTTTTTTGTGTTCAATGGTCTGCGGATTGAAGTAGACAATAGCCTCATCAGCGAGGTTCATACTACCGCTGTATTGCAATAAAAATTCCTCGGTCAAACTGCTGAACGTATGAAGTTCCATGCACGCTATGACTTTGCGGTTTGGAAACTGTTGCTTCACGGCATCTGTTGTCGCTCTTAATTTAGAGGGACTGTGTGCGAAATCCTTATAAAAGTTAAAGCCAGGCGCTTTGTATACCAATTCAAGACGCTTTGCCGCACCTTTGAAGGATTGAATAGCGGTATAGAAAATTTCGTCGGAGATGCCAATACCATTGCAGGCGATGCGGGCCGCTTCTAAATTCATGAGGTTATGTTTTCCGAAAACGAGTAAAGGATAGTCATGACCGTTAAGGATGATGCTAGTCAGACCATCTTTAATGGTGTGTTCCGGAATACCATAACTTAATTTTACAAGCTCTTCCGAAGAAGTTGATTCGCATAAATCCCTAAGCACTGCATCTTCTCGACAATAAATCAAATGTCCCTTTGGTTCAATGAGCTGTATAAATTTCCTGAACTGGTCCACATAATTTTCGAAAGTAGGAAAGACGTTTATGTGATCCCAAGCAATTCCACTGATGATTGCAATATTTGGATGATATAAGTGAAATTTAGGACGTCTATCAATCGGAGACGCTAAATATTCGTCACCTTCAATGACCGCATATTTAGCGTCTTCACTGAATTTGACCATCGTGCTGAATCCGTCTAACTGTGCCCCGACCATAAAGTCCGTCTCTACACCTACATGCTTCATGACGTGAAGAATCATGGCCGTAATTGTTGTTTTACCATGACTTCCACCGATTACAATTCGCGTTTTGTCCTTTGTCGCTTCATAAATGTATTCAGGATAGGAGTAGATTTTTACACCCAGCTCCTTTGCTTTTAAAAGTTCAGGATTATCCTCCCGAGCGTGCATACCCAGAATTACCGCATCAAGATTGGCGGATATTTTTTCAGGATACCAGCCTATTTTTTCAGGAAGCAAACCAGCATTTTTTAGTCGTGAATTGCTTGGTTCATTAATTTCATCATCACTACCTGTTACTACAAATCCTTTTTCCGCCAAAGCCAGAGCCATGTTATGCATTGCGCTTCCGCCAATTGCAATTAAATGAACCTTTTTATCCATTCTCTAATGTAAAACTTTGATTGCACTGTTTTTTAAACGAAGCGCCTTATTTTGCACAGTTTTATGTTGATTGTTATTTTAATAGCAATGGAATGTGAAAAAACAAGGCCTTTTGTTTAACTTTACCAAACAATCATGAAGAAAATAATAAAAGTAGGCGATATCGAATGTGGTGGAAACGAACTGTTTCTCATCTCCGGTCCTTGTGTTATAGAGGACGAAAAAACAATGATGACAACGGCTGAGAAATTAAAGGAAGTTGGTGAACGGCTCAAAATAAAAATCATTTATAAATCCAGTTTTTTGAAGGATAATCGTAGTAGTTTGTCTTACTATGACGGTCCTGGACTGGAAAAGGGAATGAAAATTCTAGCTAAGATTAAAGAGCAGTTTGGTTTCCCGCTGATTACCGACATTCATGAAAGTTATCAGGCTGCGCCTGTTGCCGAAGTTTGCGATGTGCTTCAGATTCCAGCCTATCTGTGCATGCAAAGTAGTCTGATTGTTGCTGCCGCCAAAACAGGTAAAGTAGTTAATATTAAACATGGACAGTTTCTTGCTCCAGATAATATGAAGCATCCGCTCAACAAATGCATTGAAGCCGGAAATGACCAGGTGATACTCACGGAGCGCGGTTACGTGTTTGGATATAATGATTTGATAGTTGATCCCCGTAGTTTCTTTCATATGAATAATTTGGGATACCCTGTGGTATTTGACATCACGCATTGTGTTCGCAAGTACGGCATTCCAAGTTCAGACTCTAAAGGCGGAATGCGTGAATTTTTACCTGTACTCAGCAGGGCAGGGGTAGCCAGCGGGGTGGATGGCGTTTTTATTGAAACACATCCGGACCCTTCAAAGGCTCTTTGTGACGCAGCTTCTCAACTTTCGGTCTACGAACTGGAGGAATTCATGAAGCCCTTAATAGATATCCATGCTGTTGTGAAAAAATATTAAACCGAGTTGAGGAAAATAATACCCGAGGGGAGCAGGTCCAATGACTTGCTCCTTTTTTGTGCCTTGCTTCAGCAGAATTCGATGTGGCATCAAATTTTTAACTAACGAAAAACATTCGTTAATATATGATTTATTCACATTTGATCCTGCATCTGTTTTTGTCTTTAGTAGTTTTAATAACAGCCATAAAACAGACTGAAAAATTGAAGAAGCCAGTGGCTGATGACTCACTGACAGCCGACAAAGATACTGAAAGTAAAAAGTAATGGTGTTCAAAAGAGAGAGGGGTCTGCATAGTGTTTTACGGTGCAGAATTTTTTCTATAAGCGTTCTTCCTTTTTCTTATCTGCCAGGTGCACTACTGTCTGGGGAAAAGGAATTTCAATTCCTTTTTGACGGAAAGTAATTAGGATACGTTTGCGCAATTCGCCTGTCACTTCCCATTGATGCAAAGGCGTTGTTTCCCCAAGTATTTTAATAATGATGGAGGATTCTCCTAGATCATTGACCCGAAGGAATTGGGGCGCTTTAATAATCGTGTCCTTCCACAACTCGTC
>CALPON020000098.1 GCA_943325195.2 Sphingobacterium thalpophilum
ATAAGCACTTCGAAATCAAAACAAACACTGGCACACTTGTAGCAGCCTATGTCGTCTGCGCAATGGGGGGTCACCCAAAAATCGGATCCTACTCGCTGATTGCAAATCTGGGTCATACCATTGTCTCTCCCATTCCCAGTCTGTTTACCATTAACCTGCCCGGGGCTGCCATCAGCAAACAATTGCAGGGACTTGCTGTGCAGCAGGCAGAAGTAACCATCAGTGGAACACGTTATAAATGGCAAGGTCCACTACTGATAACGCATTGGGGACTTAGCGGGCCTGCTGTCCTAAAACTATCAGCTTTCGCAGCGGAAGATTTTCATTTGAAAAATTATGAAAGCGATATTCAGGTGAACTGGCTGGCACCACTAAAAACAGATGAAATTTTCACGGCACTCCAGAAAATGAAAGAAGAACAGAAGCGGGTACACCCCCACTCTGCTTCTGCATTTGGTTTACCAAGAAGATTATGGGAGTTTTTATGCCTGCAGGCAGATATAACGAATGAGGCTCCTCTGGCAGAAATCGCCGATAAAAAATTAAGAAATTTGGCGGAAACCCTTGGGCGATCGGTTTTTAAAATGTCGGGTAAAACTACATTTAAAGAAGAATTTGTCACCTGCGGCGGTGTCCTTCTGAAAGAAGTAGATTTTAAAACAATGGAAAGCAAGCGCGTTCCCGGTCTCTATCTCTGCGGAGAAATACTGAATGTAGATGGTATTACCGGTGGTTTTAATTTTCAAAATGCCTGGAGCACCGCATTCGTAGCGGCCATTGCAATCAGTCAAAAGCTATCCCTCAAGCAGGAAAACTAGCTTTACTTTGAAGTTATGTTTTACTGACTTAGTTCAGGGAAGCGACAACCTTAAAGAATTGTGATTCAGTTGCACGAAAGTCAAAAAGTTTTTTTAGCGGTCTGGCCTGCATCTTCTTTTTCCTTTCATTTTTTAGTGTGGGAAAGAACAAAAAGTGCGCGCGCTCTTCCACCTTTTCTAAGAGAAGAAAAAACTATTGGAATCTGCAGCTAGGTCAATAAATCGGACTTGGACTTTCAGAAGGATAGCTTATCTTTGTATTTAAACTAAGCGAACATGAAATTTTTTATTGATACTGCAAATCTTGCGCAGATTAAGGAAGCCCAGGAAATGGGTGTATTAGACGGCGTTACTACCAACCCGTCATTAATGGCCAAGGAAGGCATTAAAGGCCAGGCAAACATACTAAAGCACTATGTTGACATCTGTAATATAGTTACCGGTGACGTCAGTGCAGAAGTCATTGCAACGGATTTCGAAGGAATGGTGCGCGAAGGAGAAGCCCTTGCAGATCTTCACGAACGCATTGTGGTGAAAATTCCCATGATCAAAGAAGGCATCCGAGCCATTCGATATTTTACGGATAAGGGAATTAAAACCAATTGCACTCTGGTGTTCTCTGCGGGACAGGCCCTACTAGCGGCTAAAGCAGGTGCAACCTATGTTTCACCCTTTATCGGACGTCTGGATGATGTGAGCACCGATGGTTTAGCGCTTATCGAAGACATTCGTTTGATTTACGATAACTACGGTTATGAGACTCAAATCCTTGCTGCCAGCGTCCGCCATCCAATGCACATTATTGAATGTGCAAAGATTGGTGCCGATGTGGCGACCTGCCCTTTGAGTGCCATTACAGCGCTGCTAAAGCACCCCTTAACAGATAGTGGTCTGGCTCAGTTTCTGGCTGACGCTCAGAAATAAAATTTCAGGCCGGTCCCTAGACCGGCCTTTTTTTTGCCTTTTTTCTTGCGCGCAGATGGTAAAACTGCTATATTTATAATTCAAACCTAAATCTATCTGCATGAAAAAATTAATACTTCTCTTAGTTGGCTTGTTTACTTGCCAGATTGTCTTAAGTCAGGTTACTGCAGTTTTTGAAGCGCCACAGAACAATGCTAGCACCACGCAGGTCCGCGCCCCGAGCGGCCAAGCCGCCACAGCTTATATGCGTGCTTGTGCCCTAGTACTTCAAAATGAATTAACTTACATGCCTGCTAACACAAGTATCTCCGGCTTTGGCTTCACGTTATCGACCAGCGGGGTAGTCTCTGCACCTGTAGCTGGAAATTTTACTTTGTACCTTCAGAATACCACTGATGTTAGCTATCTGAAAGGAACCACCTGGTCCACCATCCTGACGGGAATGACGGTCTGCTACGCCAGTGTGCTTACCATTCCTTTATCAACCACCAGCGCGTCGGTAATTGTGACACTGTCTAACCCGTTCAGTTATTCGGGAGGCGGACTATATGTTGCTTACGACTGGTTTTCAGCAGGACCATATAGCACCACGCCTGCCACCTATCTCTCCGAATCGGCCATATTAAATCCTGGCTGCGCTTCAGCCTCTTCGCCGACTGCAGGACCTACTTCATTAACCACAACTGCTTTCAGACCGAGCTTTTTGTTTCAATTTCAAAATCCCTATTCTAATGACGCAAGAGTCGTGGGCGTTGAGTCCCCGGGAAGAATTGCAGGAATCCTTAATTCGCCGCATAACATTCGTGCCATGGTTCAGAACCTGAGTAATACAACTCTTACCAACCTGACCGTTAGTGTGAATGTCGCCGGAGCCAACACCTTTAATAATCAGCTAAACATTCCTTCGCTGGCCCCTGGGGCAAGCACACTGGTGACCTTTGCTGCTTTTAATCCCATCAACCCGGGGACGCAGACCGTCACCGTTACCGTGCCGGCCGATCAGCTAAACGGAAATAATGTAGGCACTTACCTACAACAAGTGACTTGTGATATCGGTGGACAAAATCCAGCTACGAATACCTTTACCTCCAACTCGGTTGGATTTGGCACGGGTGCCGGCATTATTGCTGCATCTTATCTCAATCCCGTGACTAGCACCCTGACGGGCTTGCGAGGCGCTATCAGTACCAATACTGCAGCGGTGGGGAATGCCGTCTATGGGGTTCTACTCTCCTCAACAGGTGCAATTCTGGCAACAAGCAGCAATGTGACGATCACCGCCGCCATGCTGGGAACGTTTGTAAACTTTAACTTCCCTACTCCTCAGAATTTAACCCCCGCCACCACCTATTATCTGGGCTTCGCCCAAACCGCTGCCCCAAATGCAGTGGCTTATTACCCAGCGGGGACAACTGCAGCGCCTTATCTGATGCAGAATCTTTATTACACGGTTGCACTCGCAGGAGGTGCTCCTGTACTTCTGGCTCAGAACCTTGGCTATTTTGGTATCGAAGCCGTTTTTGCACATACGGTCACCGTCACAGCCGTATCACCGACGGTCAGTTGCGGAACAGGCACAACCATTATCGCACAAAGCAGCACGAACTACAGCTGGAGTACCGGTTCCACAGCCTCTTCCATCACTATAAACGCACCAATTGTCTCTAGCTTCTATACAGTAACCGCCACCAATGCCCTTGGCTGCACTGCCAGTAGAGGAGTGACTTTAAATGTAACACCACTTGCTATCGGCGTCACGTTTAGTCCCAGCCTGATTTGTGCTGGTAATTCCGTGTCCTTATCGGCAAGCGGCGCCGCAGGTTATACCTGGACCAGTGCTTCCGGAACCATCGCGCTTGCCAGCCTAACGGACACTCCACCGGTAAATAACAGTTATACCTTGAGCGGGGCAAATCCCAATGGCTGCGCTGCGAGTACCATCATTACCTTACCTGTAAATCCACTTCCAATTGTAAACGTAGCCAGCTCCTCGCCGTCAATTTGTGTCGGAAATTCCGTCAACTTATTGGGTTCAGGCACAGCGGCCACTTATAGCTGGAATACTGGTCAGACCACCACCAGCTTATCGGTCTCACCTGCCATCACTACTGTTTTCACACTCACCGGTAGCAGCACTATAGGCTGTCAAAATAGTAGTACAATTGCCACTGTGGTCGATGGCTTTACACCAAGCATTACAAGCCCGACGGCGATTTGCGAGGGACAATCCATTCAACTTCAGACAACAGGCGCTTCTACTCTAATCTGGAGTACTGGTTCGATTTTTTCAAGTATTAGTGTCACGCCAAATGTTACCTCCACTTACTCTGTAACAGGAAAAGGTAGCAATAATTGCCAGGGTAGCAATCAGACAACTATAACAGTCAACAGCACGCCAACCGTTCAGGCAGCAATTACCCGCAGTGTGATTTGCCTCAAGGAATCAGCTGTGGTATCCGCCAGCGGAGCAGTTAGTTACAGCTGGAATACGGGTGCTGCCACACCATCACTCGTTCTCACACCAACTACCACTCTCCCTCAGACCTTCACCGTTGTTGGACAAAACGCCCAAGGATGTAGTGCAAGTGCTCAGATTAGCCTGAAAGCCAATACCTGCGCAGGAATTGGAGAAGAAGATCTGAAATCAGAAATGCAAATCTATCCGAATCCCGGAACTGGTCTGTATTATCTTCAGGTAGCAACTAACTGTCTAAACGCGGAGGTTGAAATCAGAAACGCTTTAGGCCAATTAGTCTGGACGGCACCGGTGACTTCCGAAAATCTAGAGATAGATTTGAGCAACCAAGCCAGCGGTTATTATAGCATAACCCTAAGGAATGCAGAAGCTGCCAGCCTGACAAAAAAGTTCATCAAGCAGTAAATAAACTAGAAACGCATACAAAAACCGGTTTTTTTGCCGGTTTTTGTATTTTAATAAAGGATTTATCCGCTCCTTTTTGTTTGGTTTAAGAAAAAGAAGTATATTTGTCGCCTCATTATTAGCAAAGATTACATGTATTTATCATCACAAGTAAAAAAAGACATTTTCAAGAAGCACGGTGGTGCTGAAAAAAATACAGGCAGTTCTGAATCACAGATTGCACTTTTCACCCTTCGTATCGACCATTTAACCGGCCATCTGAAAGGTAATAAAAAAGACTTTGGTACACAACGGTCATTATTAAATCTCGTTGGCAAACGCCGTGCATTACTGGACTATCTTAAGAAGAATGACCTAATGCGCTACCGTGCAATCATCAAGACTTTAGATATCCGTAAGTAATCGGATACTTTTTATTGAAAGGGGGCATTTCGAAAGATAATTCGAAGTGCCTTTTTTATATCAACTCTTAGGGTTGAATTCCCTGAAAAAAAATCAAATTAATATAAACCGCTCCGAAAACGTCGGGCACAAAACAAAAAAAGAAAATGTCACAAATTGGAATCACGCACAGTTTTGATCTCGGCGACGGCCGTATCATCAGCCTCGAGACAGGCAAACTTGCAAAACAAGCAGACGGTGCAGTAGTAGTGCGTCTTGGCGACACCATGATCCTTGCCACCATCGTAAGTAATAAGGATGCAAAAGAAGGTGTGGACTTCTTACCTTTAACAGTAGACTATCAGGAAAAATATGCCTCTGCAGGCCGTTTTCCCGGAGGATTTTTTAAGCGGGAAGCAAAACTTTCCGATTACGAAGTTTTAATCAGTCGTATTGTAGACCGCGCACTCCGTCCACAATTCCCTGAAGATTACCATGCCGATACGCAGGTCATGTTGTCCCTTATTTCTTCTGATAAAGAAAACATGCCGGATGCACTGGTTGGCCTGGCTGCTTCTGCAGCGATTGCTGTCAGTGATATTCCTTTCAACGGTCCAATCTCTGAAGTCCGCGTTGCGAAAGTGGATGGTAAACTAATTATCAATCCTACCAAATCGCAACTGGTTGGGAGCACCATCGATATGATCGTAGCGGCTTCTGCAACCGATATCGCCATGGTTGAAGGTGAAATGAGTGAAGTCAGCGAAGCTGAAATGCTCGAAGCCATTAAATTTGCTCACAGCGCCATCAAATTGCAAATTACTGCAATTAATGAATTTGCTCAAAAAGCGGGTATAAAACCGAAGCGTGAATACAACCACGAAACCAACGACGAAGCACTTCGTGAGAAAGTCATGAAAGAGACTTACGATGCCGTTTATGCCGCTGCGAAAAAACTTGATCCTAATAAAAATAATCGTAAAGTTAATTTCAAAGCGCCACTCGAACAGTTTAAAAAACAATTCAGCGCAGAAGAACTCCCAGCAAAACAAGCACTGATTAACAAGTACTACCACGAAGTAGAATACAAAGCAGTTCGCCAAATGGCAATTGATGAGAAGGTACGTCTCGATGGTCGTAAAACCACCGATATCCGTCCGATCTGGGCTGAAGCGGGTTACTTGCCTTCACCGCATGGTAGCGCAGTGTTTACACGCGGAGAAACTCAAGCTTTAACGACTGTTACCTTGGGAACGCCGCTTGATCGTCTGAAAATTGACGGCGCCTTTAATCAGGGTGAAGAGATGTTTTTGCTGCACTACAACTTCCCCGGTTTCAGCACAGGTGAAGCCAAACCAAACAGAGGTCCCGGCCGCCGCGAAGTGGGACATGGTAATCTGGCCTTGCGTGCATTAAAACGCATGGTTCCAACGGATACCGGATATGTTATTCGTGTTGTTAGTGATATCCTTGAAAGTAATGGTTCATCCAGCATGGCAACCGTTTGCGCAGGCACACTAGCTCTTATGGATGCCGGCGTGAAAATCAAAAAACCAGTTGCAGGTATTGCAATGGGTCTGATTACGGACGAAAAAGGTGATTACGCAATTCTGTCTGACATTCTTGGAGATGAAGATCACCTTGGGGATATGGACTTCAAAGTATGTGGCACCAGAGATGGAATTACCGCAGTACAAATGGACCTTAAAGTCAATGGTCTCCCTTATGAAGTGATGGAAAAAGCAATGGAGCAAGCTAAAAACGGCCGTCTCCACATCATGGGTGAAATGCTGAAAGCACTCGAAACGACTCGCGAAGATTATAAACCAAATGCGCCACGCTTTGAAAGAATTGTTATCGCTGGTGAATTTATTGGAGCGATCATCGGACCTGGTGGAAAGGTCATTCAGGAAATGCAAAAAGCGACGAATACGACCATCGTTATTACAGAAGAAGGTAAAAACGGTATCGTGGAAATCTTTGGAACAAATCTAGCCGACGTAAGTGCTGCCAAAGCGCGCGTGAAAGGCATTGTAGCCGTTCCTGAGCTAGGTGATATCTACCAGGCTAAAGTCAAAACAATCATGCCTTACGGCGCGTTTGTTGAGATTATGCCAGGAAAAGATGGATTACTGCACATCAGCGAATATGACTGGAAGCGAATCGATTCACTCGAAGGGCTTTTGAAAGAAGGTGATATCATTGAAGTAAAATACGTCGGTGATGATCCTAAAACCAAAAAAATTAAACTTAGCCGTAAAGCACTTCTCCCAAAACCGGCGGGAAACGTTGAAAAAAACGAAGCATAAGTTCAGAATCTCCTCAAAAAAAACCGCATCTCACCGATGCGGTTTTTTTGTTTACTCAGGCAGCCTTCTGCCCAGCTTGGTCAGGTTCCTAATTTGCTAAATAGGTCCCGCCAAAACCGCAAGGTTTTGTACCTTCGGCTATCGAAACGGTAATTAATCAGCGATGAAAAATCTTCTTCTATTACTTCTGAGCACGCCTTCATTTTTTCTGGCGCAGAACTTTGCCTGGATGCGCGGTAGCAATATAACCGGACAAACCGGCATATACGGGACCCCTGGGGTCTCCTCTCCTACCATTGATCCCGGAAGCAGACACGGCTCAGGTACATGGACCGATCTGAATGGTGACCTCTGGATGTTTGGTGGAGAAGGTTATGATAACTCTCCGAATGTCGCCTGGCTTAATGACCTTTGGAAATACTCCGTCAGTGCGAATGCATGGACCTGGATGGGTGGCGCCGCCATTGCCAATCAGCCGTCTGTATATGGGACCTTAGGCGTGCCCGCGGCAGCCAATCAACCCGGTGCGCGGGAGTTCCCAGTCTGCTGGGTGGACAATGCCGGTAAATTCTGGATGCTAGGCGGGTTCGGATTCGGCTCCTCGCCTACCCAAACTTTCCCCCAACGCATGGGTGATCTTTGGAAATACGATCCCCTTACCAATTTATGGACTTGGATGAATGGCTTTTCTACCAATCTGCAAAATGGCATCTACGGGACCCTGCAGACGCCCTCTGCCATTAATCGGCCCGGATGCCGCATGGGTTCTGCCTCTTGGACAGATTCAAACGGAAATTTATGGTTGTTCGGAGGGCGCGGCTTTCCCGCTACGGGTCCTTCTGAAGGATTTCTAAACGATCTCTGGCAATACAATGTAAACACCAATCAGTGGACCTGGATGGGGGGGTCTAATCAGGCCAGCCTCTCCGGCGTATTCGGTACCCTGGGCGTTCCCTCAGCAACCAATATGCCCGGCGGAAAAGAATTTCCAGCCTCCTGGTCAGACCAGCAAGGTAATTTTTATCTCTTCGGTGGACGTGCACAGGGCTATTTTAACGACCTCTGGCGCTATTCTCCACTTAACAGCACTTGGACCTGGCTCAAAGGCGCTACTACCTCGAATCAAGTCGGTATTTATGGCACCATGGGAGTTTCTGCTTCGGCAAATGTTCCGGGGGGACGATTTTCACAAGCTTTCTGGACCGATAAGTACGGCCAGTTCTGGCTTTTTGGCGGACAAGGGCGATCTAGCTACACGACTTCCATCAATAATCTGAACGACCTCTGGAAATACGATCCCTGTAGCAATAACTGGACCTGGATGAAAGGATCTGATACTCTAAATCGATTGGGAACATACGGAACGCAAGGAATCGACGCAGTGGCGAATGTGCCCGGTTCACGTATTTATAGTAACAGTTTCCGCTCCAAAGACGGCTCAAAATTATGGCTGATCGGCGGCGAGGGTTTTGATGGTTCCAATTTTGCTGTGGATCACCTCAACGATGTGTGGCGCTATAGTGTGGCGACTCCTGCAGATACAGCTTATAGCCTCAGCGGGCCCTCACTCTGCTCCGGAAAACAAGCGAGTCTGAACGTCGCAGGCACGATTGGCTTGAATTGGTATAGTAGTCCCACCAGTACCAACGTCCTCTTCACAGGCACTCCCTATGTAACGCCGCAACTAAGTGCCATCGGCGCATCTTCCCTCTACACTGTATACGCTCAGGTGGCCTGTAATCTTCGTCCCAGGACCTTGGCGCAGGTAACGATTCAGCCACTGCCTTTAATAACCATCACCAACAATGCGCTTACCTGTGCGGGCAATTTTACGCTGAGTGCATTGGGAGCAGCGAGCTATACTTGGATCAATGGCAGTAACGCTGCAACAGCCACTTTTACAAATACGAGTCCCACCTTCACTGCCTATGTCCTAGGCAGCTCAGCACAAGGTTGTGAAAGCAGTGCCAGCAAAACCTTACAACTATTGGCAGCACCGGTTCTCAGTATTAGTATCGCTTCAACAGTTATCTGTGTAAAAGAGTCACGGACCCTGAGCAGCAGCGGCGCAGCCACCTATACTTGGGCAAATGGCGCGACTTCCAGCACCATATCCGCCTCCTATCCTTCTTCGGGCAGTGTTGTTAATTCAGTAGTGGGTACGGGTACAAATGGCTGCAGTGCCTCTGCATCCATTGCATTGAAAGTGGAAGTCTGTGCTGGAATCGCAAATGAAATGACTCTGCATGGCATACAGGTGCAGCCAAATCCAACTCAAAACAAATTTAAAGTACGGTCCGGATTGACGGGTGAAAAAACAATCTTCCTACACAATGTGATTGGACAACTTGTGTTTGAAAAAACTTTTTATGAAGAGGACTTGTTAGTGGATGAATATTTAGCACAGGGACTTTACCTGCTAACCATCACGAACGGAAAGAGTCTAGAAACCGGACGATTACTGGTGAATCCCTGACTTATTGTAATTTTGGTAATACCTGAGATAGGCTTCCCGCCAGGCTTTATTAGCCCGTGCATTATTACTTTCGAGACAAGGATGATCATCTGTGTTTAGTTCCTGTGTCCCAATTGCAGCTAGGTCTTGCTCGTGTTGATAATGAAGCGGTTCCCCCGAGGAAGCGATAATAAGGAGATTCCTGCTGGCTTCTGACTTAGTCTGAGCACAAATGCGGGTTTTAAATCCGGCCCTGTGCAAGGTATTGAGCAATACCTGAGTACCTTTTCCTAAAGGCAAGTCGTAGTAACCGTGCCAAGTAATCAGGAGGCGGCCATCAGGAGTTAGATTCCGCATTCGCAGAGCCCTGAGACTTTCGAGTGTAAAAACATGAGAGGGCTGCTCTTCCGCTTTAAAAAGATCTGCTAGAAT
>CALPON020000099.1 GCA_943325195.2 Sphingobacterium thalpophilum
CTGAGGATAAAGCAGACGCCGACAAACAACTTTCAACGCTGCCTTACTATCCGTATATGCAAATTGAAATCATGACCTTGCGCTAATTATCCAGAATTAGAACAAGAAATTATTGAGCGACCTCCGCCCTAAGATAAATTTGCGGGCAAGGGCATGACTTTGTGGAAGTATCGACAAGAGATCATAAAAAAAGCAGGGCCTAAGCCCTGCTCCCTCTTTTGGATGAGTTAATGCGGATGCTTATTCTTTAATTACTTTAGCTTTATAAATCTGTTTGTTGTTTTGCGATACAACAACGTTGTATAAACCATTACTAAAAGGACTTAAATCAATTTGATTCAGTAATGCCGCTTTTTGCGATGCAATAATTTGGCCAATTGCATTGTAAATGACGATTGTAGCTTCTTGCTCATTCAACATTTCAAGATAAATTAGTCCGCTACTTGGATTAGGATATAATTTAATTTGATTCTCCGCCGCAGCCTCTTCTATGCCCGTGCAAAGATTGACCGAAACCGTTGCCACCGCTTTTGAGCTGCAGCCATTATTATCCGTTCCCGTCACAGTAAAGATGCCAGTTGATTGAGGACTAACAGTAATTAAAGGAGCCTTCAATAATAAATTTGAAGAAGTCCATTGGTAATTAGCAGCTCCCAAGGCATTTAGGGTAGCGGTTTCGCCAACGCAAATAGGATTATTGACGGCGGTAATCGAAAGAACCGGCAAGGCATTAATAGTAATCAATTGGTTTGTAGTTGCAATACATCCGTTTGCATCTTTTCCACTTAAGCTGTAGGTTGTTGTTAAAGTAGGTGACACCGCTATTTGCTGTGTAGTACTTCCCGTATTCCATGTATAGGTGTTTGCTCCTAATGCTAATAGATTAACAGATTGACCAGCACACAGCGACGCTGTTTCCGCTGCAATGCTTAGCACCGGCAATGGTAGAAGAGAAATCGTTTTTAAATTGGATGCGTTACAACTTCCAATTGATCCGACGACAGAATACGATGTATTGGCCGTAGGTGTTACAACAATACTTGTGCTAGTGGCCCCATTACTCCAAAGGTAAGTATTGGCGCCAATAGCCGCTAGTGTTGCACTAGAACCACTACAAATTGAATTACCAAATGAAGATATACTGACGCTCGGTAAATTAACAACCGTTAAATTCAAAGTTTGTGAGCCTGCACATCCACTTGCATTTGTGCCATTAACCGTGTAAATCATACTGGATATGGGCGAGGCTACAAAAGTAGTACCTAATGAATACAGAGGGAACCAACTGTAAGTAGTAGCCCCGCTAGCCGTTAAAGTTGCACTTGAGCCAGCACATAAAGTAGATGAAGATGCTGTTAGACTCAAAATAGGTGCTGGATTAATAAAAACACTGACATAAGTGTTACCAGCAACCGCACAATTACCCGTTGATAAGCCGGTAACCGTATAATTTGTTGTTACCGTTGGACTAACGGTGATGAACTGCCCAATAATTGAACCCGGATACCAGGTATAACTCGTCGCACCCATGGCTGATAAATTTACAGGCTGATTAGTACATGCGCTTGATGAAGAGGCGACGGCTAAAATTGCAGGCTGATTGTTATTTCCAACTGTAACAGGATAAATAAGTGAATTAGAGCAGCCAAATGCATTGGTTCCAAGAACAGTAAATGTGGTATTACTGGTTAGGCTAGTAACTGCGGTATTTCCGATTAAATTACCCGGAAGCCAGGTATAGCTCGATGCTCCAAATGCTATTAAAGAAAAGCTCGCTGATGGGCAGACTAATGAGGGACCACTTAGCACTATATTTGGCGAAGGATTCACATTCAATGCCACTGTACTTGTTCTTGAACATCCGTTCGCATCCGTTCCCGTTACAATGTAATTATTAAGGCCAATGTAATTGCTATTACCCGTAACTAGGGCAGTATTTGATTGGCTGTATAAATTTGAATAGGTCCATTGATAGGAGACAGCTCCACTAGCCTGTAAGGTAGATGTTTGTCCAATACATATTTGTGAGGGACTTGCCGTGGCAACAATGTTAGGCAGTGCATTGACAGTGATTGCAATACTAGCAGAAGCCCTGCAGCCCAGAGCATTTGCTCCTGTCACAGAATAGTTGCTGACCGTACTCGGGGAAACGGAAACTTGTTGTGCATTACTTCCAGTATTCCATGTATAGCTGTTTGCGCCAACGGCTGCTATATTAACTGATTGTCCGATACAAACCACAGTTGTTGCTGCGACTAGGCTAACAAGTGGCAGGGCTGATACAGTAACAGAACTATTGGCAGTGGCGGTACAACCGGTCAATGCGTTTGCGCCTACTACACTGTATATACTATTTCCGCTAGGATTAACTGTATAGTTAGCACCACTAAAGCTACCATTCCAAGTATAGCTCGCGGCGCCTGTCGCAGTTACGGCCAGTGTTTGACCCGCACAAATAGTTGATGAGGAGGCACTAACTGCAACTGAAGGATTGTTTCCTGAGGAAGGGGTACAAGGAATAGTAATCGAGAAATCATCCCAGTTTAAATACTGAGCCCCACCTGCTGTTGAAGCTGTTGCTCTTATGGCGAAGTAATATAAGCCAGAAGTCGCAACCGTGAAGGTGTTGGACAACTGTTTATAGATGTTGCTCACGGCAGGCCCATTGGTGGAAGCGACATTTACCAAACCAGTCGTGCTTTGCGTTGTACCGTATAAAATAGAAAGATCCGTCCAGTTGTTATAGCCGTAATAATCCGTTTGATACCATAAATCAGTAGAATAAGTAACACCGGCCACTAAATTGATGCCATTGGTGTAAAAATAATTGGTTCCAGCTGGAGTATTATAGAAAGAGGCGAAACGGCTTCCCGTGCGGGGTGTCCTGCCCAAGGTATTAGCAGCTGTGTAAGTCTGTGTTGCCGTATTGAGGTTGGATGCCGACCATGAACAATTCGGTAAGCGGTTTGGCAACTGAATACTTTCGAAGCCCTCAGAATAAGGTACACTGTTAGTGGTCGTTCCTGAAACAAAAAACTGGGATGGAGCCGTGGTGAAGGACCCGCCAGAGTTGGTACAAGTAACCACTGCCTGATACCAGGTAGTCGTGTTGAGGGTTGGAACTGGAACGCCCTGCAGCGTTGCATTTGCAATAGGAGCGTATGGTCCTACTGGACTTACAGTAGAGGATTGCCATTGGTAGGTGATGCCAGCAAAAGGGTAATTTGTAGTAAGAGAAAGGTTTGGATTTAAGAGTATCGGACAAGTAGAATACGTGGCTGGGAGCACTGTGTTTGATGGAGGCGTACCGGAGCAGGGTGTTGCAAGGCAAGGACCGCTGCTGGTCACTGTAAAATCAAAACCCGCATAAACGACAGAACCATCCGTAACAAAGCGCACCGTAATTGTCTGACCCGGTAAACTTGTAAAGTTCAAGTTGCCCGTTCCGACATAGGTTCCGATTACCGAACCTGTAGTACCAATCCCATTATAAATAGTGATAGGATCGCAGCATGATTCGGTCACATAGGGTCCAGTGATATTGATAACACCTTGAAATCCCGCGTCAATAACTGTAAAGCCATTTGCATTATCGGCATAGATTCCAGACCCAGCATGATCTTGAAGCAGGAAGTTACTTCCACATGCCACTGAGTTCGATCCCGAAAAAGGGACCAGTACCACGTTTTGAGCCTTCCAACTGTTTGCAAAAAAACCTGCAGAAAAAATAAGCAAGACGAGTAAACTGCACTTCATTTTCATTTTCCTTAGTTTTAGTTGATTAGTGATAATGTGTACTTTAAATTACTCCTTAATTAATTTAGCTTTATAAATCAGTTTGTTGTTTTGCGATACAACAACCGTGTATAAACCATTACTATAAGGACTTAAATCAATCTGATTAAGTAATGCGGCTTTTTGCGATGCAATAATTTGGCCAATTGCATTGTAAATGACGATTGTAGCTTCTTGCTCATTCACTATTTCAAGGTTAATTACTCCGTTACTTGGATTAGGATATAATTTAATTTGATGATCCGCCAAGGTCTCTTCTATGCCTGTGCAAAGATTAACTGAAACCGTTGCCACCGCTTTTGAACTGCAGCCATTATTATCGGTTCCCGTCACAGTATAGCTGCCAGTTGATTGGGGACTTACCGCAATTAATGGGGCATTCAATAATAGATTTGAAGAAGACCATTGGTAATTAGTAGCTCCCAAGGCATTCAGGGTAGCGGTTTCGCCAACGCAAATAGGATTATTGACGGCGGTAATTGAAAGAACCGGCAAGGCATTAATAGTAATCAATTGGTTTGTAGTTGCAATACATCCGTTTGCATCTTTTCCACTTAAGCTGTAGGTAGTTGTTACACTCGGCGAAACAGCTAGTTGTTGTGCAGCACTTCCTGTATTCCAGGTATAGGTGTTTGCTCCTAATGCTAATAGATTAACAGATTGACCAGCACACAGCGTGGCTGTGCCTGCTACAATGCTAACTACCGGCAATGGTAGAAGAGAAATCGTTTTTAAATTGGATGCGTTACAACTTCCAATTGATCCGACAACAGAATACGATGTATTGGCCGTAGGTGTTACAACAATACTTGTGGTCGTCGCCCCATTACTCCAAACATATGTGTTGGCGCCAGTGGCCGCAAGTGTTGCACTAGAACCCGTACAAATTGAATTACCAAATGAAGATATACTGACACTCGGTAGATTAACGACCGTTAAATTCAAAGTTTGTGAACCTACACATCCACTTGCATTTGTGCCATTAACCGTGTACATAGTGCTGGATAAAGGCGTGGCCACAAGACTAGTACCTGATGAATAGAGCGGCAGCCAGCTGTAAGTACTCGCACCGCTAGCCGTTAAAGTTGCACTTGAGCCAGCACATAAAGTAGATGAAGATGCTGTTAAACTCAGAACAGGTGCTGGATTAACAAAAACAGTGACAAACGTATTAACAGTTACTGCACAATTACTTGGTCCGGTAACCGTATAATTTGTTGTCACCGTTGGACTAACTGTAATGAATTGCCCACTGATAGCACCCGGATACCAAGTATAACTTGTTGCGCCTATGGCTGATAAATTTACAGGTTGATTTGCACATGCACTCGATGAGGAGGCGATTGCCAATATTGCAGGCTGACTATTACTTACAACGCCAATAGTATAATAAGATGCATTAGAGCAGCCAACTGAATTTGTCCCAAGAACTGTAAACGTGGTATTACCGGTTAGTGTACTAACTGCTACATTTCCGATTAAATTACCTGGAAACCAGGTATAGCTCGCTGCTCCAAATGCTGTTAAAGAAAAGGTCGTTGATAGGCATGCTAGTGAAGGGCCACTCACCGAAATACTTGGCGAGGCATTCACATTCAATGCCACTGTGCTTGTTCTTGAGCATCCGTTCGCATCTGTTCCGATGACAGTATAAGTATTAAGACCAAGGAAATTGCTATTACCCGTAACAATCGCAGTGTTCGCTTGGCTGTATAAATTTGAATAGGTCCATTGATAGGAAACAGCTCCACTAGCCTGTAAGTTGGATGTTTGCCCAATACAAATTTGTGAGGGACTTGCCGTGGCAACAATGTTAGGCAGTGCATTTACATTGATTGCAATACTGGCAGAAGCCCTGCAACCTAAAGCATTTATTCCTGTCACAGAATAGTTGCTGACCGTGCTCGGCGCAACAGAAATTTGTTGTGCATTACTTCCGGTATTCCATGTATAGCTGTTTGCGCCAACAGCCGATAAATTAGTAGATTGTCCGATACAAACCGAAGCTGTACCTGCGATAAGACTCACAACCGGCAAGGGTGATACAGTAATTGAACTATTAGCAGTGGCGGTACAACCGGTCAATGCGTTTGCGCCTACTACACTGTAAATACTGTTTCCGCTAGGATTAACTGTATAATTAGACCCACTAAAGCTGCCATTCCACGTATAGCTCGCGGCGCCTGTGGCAGTTAAGGACAGTGTTTGACCCGCACAAATAGTTGATGAAGAGGCGCTAACCGCAACAGAAGGATTGTTTCCTGAGGCAGGGGTACAAGGAATAGTAATCGAGAAATCATCCCAACTTAAATACTCAGCCGCAGAGGTTGTTGAACCCGTTGCTCTAATTGCGAAGTAATACAAGCCGGATGTCGCAACCGTAAAGGTATTGGACAGTTTTTTATAAACGTTACTGACGGCAGGCCCATTTGTGGAGGCGACATTTACCAAACCGGTCGGGCTTTGCGTTGTACCGTATAAAATAGAAAGATCTGTCCAGTTGTTATAGCCAAAAAATTCAGTTTGATACCATAATTCAGTGGAATAGGTCACTCCGGCTACTAAATTGATGCCATTCGTATAAAAATAATTGGTTCCCCCCGGATTATAATAGAAAGAGGCGAAACGGCTTCCCGTGCGCGGCGTTCTACCTAAAGTACTAGAAGATGTGTAGGTTAAACAAGTTCCTCCGGCATTACCCCCTACACCGCCTCCCAAATTGCTGGCAGACCAAGAGCAATTGGGTAGTCGCCCGTTACGACCAATCCCCTCAAAGCTTTCATAGTAAGGAACGTTTGTTGTTGTTATTCCAGCTATGGTCACAGCGCCAACTGAATTCATCGAACCGCCACCTGGAAGTGTACACGTTTGTACTACCTGATAAAAAGAGTTTGCAGAAACGGCAGGTGCTGTATAAAAAGGAGCATTGGCGTTGGGAATTGCAGTAAATGGGCCAGTACTAGAAGCAGTGGAAACATTCCATTGATAGGTCAGACCAGCATTGGAACTCAAGGAAGTTAAGCCCAATGGCACATCTTCCCCAGAGCAAATCTGGTAGCTTGGCTGCGAAATAGCGGTCAGGCTAGGTGTGCCTGAACAGTTTGGGGTTAAGAATTCTAAAGCGCCAATATCTGGCGCAATCTGACTTCTAATTGCTAAGGCTCCATCATATTGGATTCCAAGTGGAATAGCCTGGTTGTTAAGCGTAACATTCGTTGGATAAAGACCGTTGGTCACACTACTGAAAACTGGATCAATGGAGAAACTAGTTGCATCTAAGGATGATGCAGCCTGATAAGCTGCTAAACTTGGAAAGAAAGATGGCGTGTAGTAAGCAGTGCTGGTTGCACCGGATGCAGAAGCCACGTAAATGTCATTTCTGTCTGAAGTAATGTTACCGGCCGTAGGAATATAAAGACCCACTTTTTGGCCTGTACCACCTCTAGTTACGCTAATCATGTTGTTTTTTAAGTCAACGGGATATCCAGCGCCACCGTATGTGTATACTCCCCAGGTAGTACCGGCAGTTGCATTAGCATCATCCAAAGAAACGGTATTGTTATACATATTTCCATTCAAGTAGTAATAATAAATACCATAGATTGTTCCGTTACTCTTGATATCATAAATTCTGTTGTTTCTAACTGTATTGATTTCGGGATTATACAGCCCTTGTGAGTAGTAACCAAAAATCGGATAACAGACATTAGAAGCTGTAATGTTAGCGTCAAACAGACGACGGAACTGATTACCATCGCACATGAGACCACTGTTGTAAACAAAGAACATTCCATAAGTGGTCGTATGTAATGTTCTGGTTAAACGCTCCAGAATATTGTTTTTCATCGTCAATCGGCTGTTGTAGTAGCTATAAACACCACAGTAGTAGAAATCTGAAATGTTACAGTTCTGAATAGTGTTATCAGCGGTCAAAGCAGCAGAGGTCGCAGAGGTCGGACCGTACATCCAGATACCTGCGTAACCACTGTACATGGTACATCCACTGAAGGTGTTACCCGTTGCACTGATACTAGGTGTGGCATAGGAAGTTCCAGAACCACTGAACACAACCGGAATGTGCCAGGTTGATGTGGTGTTATAGGGAACGGAAAAAGTACAGGTGCTAAACACGTTAAAGTTTGCTCCGCCATATAGCATTGCACAATACGCATAAGTACCAGTGCCTTGAACGTTGAGATTATTAAAGGTGAAATAATCAGCGCCATTCATACCAATAATCGATGGTTGAGCGGCATTTATTCCGTTGAAGGTTACAAGGTTGTTGTTACCGTTAATCACGATACGGTTAGAGGCATTGGCACCTGTAATTTGATTGAAGATAAATTGCTCTGCATAAGGACCTGAATTAGCAACCACGTTCACTGTGAGAGGCCCGCTAATACCGCCTGAATTCAAGGTCGCAGCCAATTGGGAAAAGGATGTGTAATTCGTTGCAGCCGCCGGTGCCAGCTGGTTGATCGTCACGGTGCCCGAAATCTGAGCACTCAAATCAAAAGCCAAAATGCTTAGCACACTGCTTATAAAAAGAGTTCTTACTGTGTTTTTCATAATCTGATATTTTTTATAATTGCTTGTTTACTAAATACTAATTCAAACTCTATTTTTTAATTGTTGATTCGCCTTTGAAACACTAATCAGTTACGATGCTATGATTACTCCAGCCACTTGCACTTTTTATTCTGACGTAATAAAGTCCTTTTGCGTAAGATGATAAGTCAAAACTCTCGTGCATATCAGATGTTTTGATCTCAAGCACCAAACTGCCAAGCAGACTCAGAACCTGTATTTGCTTTTCTCCTTCGAAATCAAAATCCATAAAAATTCGCCCTGAAGAAGGATTTGGATAAACCCGCACATGGCGTTCCGCTCTGCTCATTTCTTTTATATCATTACAAGCCGCGACAACTACTGATACGGTAGTAGAGCCTGTGCAGGCGTTGGCGCCGCTACCTAGGACGGTATAAGTGCTACCGGTCGCTGGTGCAACGGTAAAGGTAGATCCGACTGTATTGCCCGGCATCCAAGAATAACTGTTCGCGCCGCTTGCCGTATAACTGGCCGCTTCCCCTATGCAAATCGTTGGTGAAGAGGAAGACCCTGATAAAGCAAGCACACTTAGACTTGGCAAGGGAGCAGCCGTAATGGTAATGGTTTTTTTGCCAATACAGGAAGTTAAAGGGTCTGTCCCTTGAACTGAATAGCTGGTGGTAATTGCCGGTGTAACAGAAATTATCGCGCCTACTGAGCCGGTGCTCCAACTATAAGTAGATCCGCCACTGGCTGTCATGCTCACTACTGAGTTAGCACAAACCGTTGGATTATCGGCCGTAATAGCAATCACCGGCAATGTATTGGTTGTTAGAACTACAATGCTTGAATTGTTGCAACCAAACCCATTCGTACCCGTGACGGTATAGCTGCTCGTTACACTTGGCGTTATCACCACTGCAGCGCCAATAGAACCTGTGCTCCAAGAATAGGAGGCTGCCCCCATGGCGGTTAAAGAGGCGTCACTCATGGCGCAGAGCGTCAGAGCAGAAGGAGAAATGGAAACCACGGGTAAAGAATTGGTAGAAATACTTATGCTAGAGCTCGCACTGCAGCCATTTAAATTAAGGCCTGCAACAGAAAAAGTGCTTGTTGATGCGGGACTCACTGTAGTCGTATTTCCTACAGTATTATTACTCCAACTGTATGTGCTAGCACCATTGGCTGTTAAGGTAACCGTTGATAAAGCGCACACCGTAGTAGAGCTGGCGCTAAGGCTGATAGCTGGCAGAGAATACACCGTCATCAGTTGCGTTGCCTGATTACTTGTGCAACCTTGTGAACTGGCTCCAAGTGCGGAATAGGTCGTATTACTTGTTGGTGAAGCAGTTAAGACAGACCCATTACTTCCCGTGTTTATCCAAGTATAAGTCGCTGCACCACTGGCCGAAAGCGTGATTGTATTGCCACTACACAAGGCATTCGTTCCGCTGATCGCAATCACAGGAACTGAATAAACGGAAACTGCCTGACTGCCAATATTGCC
>CALPON020000100.1 GCA_943325195.2 Sphingobacterium thalpophilum
CTTCCCACTGCCTTAAGTGCCTAAGTGGTTAAAAAAATCTAAGAGTGCCCTCAACCTATTCTTCCCCCCAACCTAAGTGCCTAAGTGGTTAAAAAAATCTAAGTGTCCCCTTAACCTATTCTTCCCCCCAACCTAAGTGCCTAAGTGGTTAAAAAAATCCAAGTGTCCCCTTAACCTATTCTTCCCCCCAACCTAAGTGCCTGAGTGGTTAAAAAAATCCAAGTATCCCCTCAACCTATTCTTCCCCCCAACCTAAGTGCCTGAGTGGTTAAAAAAATCCAAGTATCCACTTAACTTATTCTTCCCTCTACCTTAAGTGCCTAAGTGGTTACAAAAAACCTTGTTTTTATCCAGAAAACCCTACTTATTTTCAATTAACCTTTCAATGGCCTTCGGATAATATTCCATTTCGAGTTCATGGATTTTTTGAGCGAGGCTCTCCGGTGTCTCCATCTCGGAAATAGGACAGTTCACCTGCAGAATTGTCGCCCCATGATCATATTCCCCATCCACATAATGAATCGTAATGCCACTTTCTTTTTCATGAGCTGCTATCACAGCGCGGTGCACGTGCATGCCATACATGCCCTTACCACCAAATTTAGGAAGAAGGGCAGGATGAATATTGACAATGCGCTCCGGAAAAGCTTTGACAAAGGCCTCCGGAATTTTTAATAGAAAACCAGCGAGAATAATCAGATCAATTTTTTCCACTTGAAGAAATTCGATAATCTGCTCTGTATAATTATTTAAGGCTTCTTTACTGACGATTTGCACCGTTTTGCGATGTTTCTCGGCACGCGCAATCACCCCTGCATCATCCCGATTGGTTATGACCAGTTTAATTCGAATCCTGGAATCGCCTGCAAAAAATGTAAACAAATTTTCGGCATTGGTCCCTTCACCGCTCGCGAATATAGCCGCATTGATCATGGCCGCAAAAATAAGACTAATCTGGCTTTGTTCACTAAAATTGTCGGGCTTTCGGCAGGACTTTTTACAGCTTTTATTAGTAACTTGGTCCCTATGATTTTAGCGTTTATCCACTGGGATCCCTCTCCCGAAATCTTCACGATACCTGGAATTGACTGGCCAGTCCGCTGGTATGGACTGATGTGGGCGTTTGCATTTATAGCCAGTTTTTATTTTATGAATAAAATTTTTCGTGCAGAAGGTCGCACGGATAAAGAACTTGATTCCCTAACACTTTATATTATTCTGGGCACTGTGATTGGCGCGCGTCTGGGACATTGTCTTTTCTACGGTCCCTGGTGGGATGAATACAACGATTACGGACAGTTGATGAGTGAAGGCTATCTTTCCCATCCCCTCAATCTCCTAAAGGTTTATGAAGGTGGTCTGGCTTCACACGGTGGTGCTATTGGTATTATCACGGCTATGCTTCTGTATTGCCGAAAATACAAAGAGAGCTGGATCTGGCTATTTGACCGCTTGGTCGTTGTGGTGCCTCTCGCAGCCATGTTTATCCGATTTGGCAATCTCATGAACAGTGAAATCATAGGAAAAGTGACCAATGTCCCTTGGGCCTTTATTTTTGTTCAAGAAGATAATCTGCCACGTCACCCTGCACAATTGTACGAAGCGATTTTTTGTTTACTGCTCTTCGGTTTGATGTGGTGGCTGTGGAAAAATAAACGCACACTGGTCGGACCGGGATTTATGTTCGGTCTGCTCTGCCTGCTGCTTTGGGTAGAGCGTTTTGCGGATGAGTTCTTGAAAGAAAACCAGGTCGCTTTCGAAGAAAGTATGGCCATTAATATGGGACAATGGTTGAGCATTCCTTTTATTATTATTGGGATTGTGTTCCTGTTTCGTTCGCGTGGTTTGCAGCAACAGGGGGGACATAAAGCAAGGGTGCAGGGGGAATAGAATTTTTTTAAGACAGACTATTTCAGTACCGACTAGCTTTAGGGCCATTAAGGAGGCAGTGTTGTTTTTTTCCTGACCAATTCACGGCATGAACTAAAGGACTGAATACGGCCTTAGATTCAAAATTTCTTATTATATTTATATGAGGACCTCATGGTCTATTTACCGTTATGAAAACGAACTATCTTTTGTTTTTACTTGTCTTGGCCGGCTGCTTAAATGCTCAGGTCAGCCTCACACAAGCTTTTCACGAGCCGGTGCTAAATGAAGTCGACCGGAATTATAAACTAGATACCGCTGCTTATAGTGTGGGTTTACCTTTAAATATTGCGGGAGCGAATGTGGTCTGGGACTTCAGTTTGCTGACAGGCATTTTCCCAGTCATCAGCGATACAATCATTTCTCCGGCCGCTGCGATCTCTGGCAGTGCTTATCCGGCTGCTACCTATTGTCAAAAGCGAAATGAGATCTATACATTTTTTAAATCTGTTTCTAGTCCCTCACAAACCGAATTGCTCGGTGCCTATTCCCCTACCCTTTCGCTTACGTTTACCAATACAGCAATTATCGCCACGTATCCCGTCAGTTATGGTTATACAAAGACGGATGTCGTAAGCGGTTCGTGTAAATTAGGCACGACAAACGGGGCCTGCAATGGCAGTATTACCGTGTTGGCAGATGCAACAGGAACTGTTATTTTCCCATTTGGCAACACCTTCACGAACGTACTTCGCGTGCGCAGTGTGCAGGAATTAACGGTTAGCAGTGGTCTGTTTCCAATTGGCTCTATCAATCAATACATCTATAGTTATTATGCGCCGGGAAAAAAATATCCCATCCTCACTGTGCAATACCAGAAATATCAATTTATTGCCGGCACCCCAACCATTACCACACTCGTGAGTGGCAACGGTAATTATTTTAGTGTGGCGGGAGTGGAAGAAGAAACAAGTCGATTTGACCATCACCTGTTAGCGCCGAATCCTTTTCAGTCCAGCCTCACTCTGACTGCAGAATTGAAGAAAGGATTACAACACATTTATCTTTATGGACCGACAGGAGAATTAGTGCTGAGTGCTGAGGATGCTGCCGATATCGATACAGAAGCTTTGCCGCCGGGTATTTATTTTGCGGAAGTGCAGACCCGCAGCGGCATCCATTTTCAGAAACTAATCAAACAGTAATTTTCAGGTGATCAGCGGCGGGATTGCTGGCGGTGAA
Organism: Sphingobacterium thalpophilum; assembly: GCA_943325195.2. Classification (GTDB taxonomy): domain Bacteria; phylum Bacteroidota; class Bacteroidia; order B-17B0; family Aurantibacillaceae; genus Aurantibacillus. The sequence continues at coordinate 3,112 of CALPON020000100.1, forward strand.
TTTTATCGATGGACAGCTGCAGTAGCGCATAGAAGTGCACACCAGAGATAGATTTTCGGAATAAAGCGCTGACATCGTTCGTCCCTATGCGTAGAGGTCCCGCTCTCAGGCTAAACCCAGGGAGAATATACTGCCCTAGCTGAGCAGATAAAACATTATACGTTAAGGGAACCGCAATCTCTAACCAGTAACGCTCGTAGCGTGGACTTAGGCAGATTGCCGTCGTACTTTGCACCCGCATGAAATTAGTCTTGTTAAAAGCGTTCAGGTGCGCACTGAGGTTCAGAAAATAATAGGAGTGGATGTGGTAATCGCTTTGCAGATTGAGAGCCAAGGGTGTTAGGACAGTAAACTGAGAAGAACTGGTATTGGCGGGGAAATCTTTGCGAATCACTGAATCCACCTCATGCGAATTACCGAGGGCTAGATAACGAATGACATCCGTTTGCGTGACGTAAACATTTAAGTCGTAATAATCCTGTTGTTTAATAAAACGCATCCGTCCCGCGTCCACCAGTGCCAGGCCAACTTTTAATTTATGCAGAAGTGTGTCTTTTCCTGCGCGCGTCCGTTGCTCTTTCCATTCGTAAACAAGACCGATATCGAGTCCTGGCTGCAGGGCGGCAGCGTGTGGCAGATCCTGACGGAATCGCCCCCTGAAATCAATCGCTGCAGTCGCTTCCCGGGAACGGGCGAAGGAAAAATCTGCATTTAGAAAACTATTGGTATCCTTTGTACTAAATAGATAGGCGAGCTGCCGACCCTGAAAGTAAGCACTTTCGAGTCCCTGCAGCAATTTAAAGGTGACAGCAGCAGAAAGATAATGGTTTTTTTTGAGTAGAAAACTGCGAGAATAATTAAAGCCATACTCTAGCCAATTCATTTTCAGGATCATGAGATTTTTATTCTCAAAGGGCTTATTTTGGAGGACGCTGAGATCAAATTCCTTTTGAATTAAGTTAGACAGCTGATTGCTGATACCCTCCACATTGCCGAACTGTCGGTAGCTGCAGATGAAGGCAATTGCATTTTTGGAATTGATGCGAAAGGAAACAGAAGGTAAGAGGCGACGCTGTTCCAGTCGAAGGGCATGCGGTTCCTGAGCCCCTTTGATTAGAAAATTTTTATAGACATTGTCCGGCACATTCGGTGTTTTATTCTGCCAGGTACTTGGAAGTTCGGGATACCCCAGCGCACTGCGGTGTAGAAGGACCAAAGAATTATTAAATCCCAATTCAAATGCAGAGAGATTAATGTCCATGCGCGAAGCACTGCTGTGCCCGCCAGCGGGATTGGCCAGAATAGAATTGATGCGGCTGTAACGCCCGGATCCGTAGGCAAGATAATCCTGTCCCTCTGCCACAAAAGCCAGTGTCATCAGAAACAAGAACCAGAAAGAGGGAAGGTACTTCTGCATAGGGATTTAGTAGTTGGAATTTATTTTGTGCGCATTCTTCGCTTATTTATTTTTTTGTTCCTCAGGTTTCAGTTCGCTGCACGATTAAACAAAGAGGGAAAGGTCTTTCCTGTAAGCAATTTCTCCTCTTCACTAAAGAATAAAGATAGTTTCTTTCCGCTTTAATTCCAGCACTGTTTCTAGATTTAGAAAGATGAAAATAATTAAGAATATACAACGACCGTCCAGGCTGAGCTACTGAATTTCGGGAATCTCAGCCAGCATCAGCAATCGTTATGAAGCCGCCTGCCTTTATGCTCAATGGTTTTGAGGAATCAGCGGCAGGCCTTCTCAATAAAAAATAATAAAACTACTTCTGCATAAAGATGGTCTGCTTGCGGTCTGGTCCCACCGAAACAATTGAAACTGGCGTCTGGACTGCCTTTTCAATAAACTGAATGTAATTCATCAGGGCTTCCGGAAGATCAGCTTTCTTTTCTATGCCGGTGAGATCAATCCCCCAGCCTTTCAGCGTGGTGGTAATGGGCTTCAGATAAGCTGGATCGATATTGTAAGGGAGGTAATCAATTTTTTCACCTTTGTAAAGGTAATGCGTGCAGACTTCGATTGTTTCGAAATCGCTAAGCACATCCGCCTTCATCATCATCAGTTCAGTGACACCATTGACCATGACTGCATATTTTAGGGCGGGAATATCGAGCCATCCGGTGCGACGTGGTCTTCCCGTTGTGCTACCGAATTCACGGCCGATCTGACGCATCTTCTCCCCCACTTCGTTATCGAGTTCTGTCGGAAAAGGTCCGCTGCCCACACGCGTGCAATAGGCCTTGAAAATACCGATGACATTGCCGATGCGGTTTGGTGCGATACCAAGTCCATTGCAAGCGCCGGCGCAGATAGTATTGCTGCTCGTCACAAAAGGATAAGATCCAAAATCGATGTCCAATAAGCTACCTTGTGCCCCTTCTGCCAGAACTTTTTTTCCTGCCAAAAGTGCTTCATTGAGGTAATGTTCCGTATCGACGAATTTTAATTTCTTTAATGATTCAATCGCTTCAAACCAAACTGGCTCTAGCTCGGCAAGGTTGTATTCGTATTGATGAAAGGAAAGCAGTTGTTTATGCTTCTCCACCAGACTGTTGTATTTGTCGCGGAATTCATCGGTTTCAATATCTCCGACCCGCAGGCCGTTACGTCCTGTCTTGTCCATGTAGGTCGGACCGATTCCCTTTAATGTAGAACCAATTTTATTTTTGCCTTTGGCAGCTTCGGAAGCCGCATCCAGCAGACGATGTGTCGGCAGGATGAGATGTGCCCGTTTGCTGATGATTAGCTTTTTACTGACATCCACGCCAAGCGCGGTCAGTGCATCAATTTCTTTTTTGAAGATAACAGGATCAATGACCACACCATTACCCACCACATTCATCGCGGTAGGATGAAAAATACCACTTGGAATTGTGTGGAGGACATGTTTGATGCCATTGAACTCCAAAGTGTGGCCCGCATTGGGACCGCCTTGAAAACGCGCAATGATATCATACTGCGGAGTAAGGACATCCACAATTTTTCCTTTGCCTTCGTCACCCCATTGGAGCCCTAACAATACATCCGCTTTGTTCATTTGATAAAATTAAGGGACAAATTTATTAAAACAGGCCTGAAAGCAGACTTATTTTAATAACTTTTTATTATGAATCAGCCACTTATGTGTGAAGGATGTCAGAATATGTCTCTAGATTTTTGTTTGGAATTTGTAAATTTAGGACGTGGAGAAAATCACGATAGCCATTGATGGTTTCAGCAGTTGTGGCAAAAGCACTTTGGCCAAGGCACTTGCTCAAAAGCTGCATTACAAATACATAGACACGGGTGCTATGTACAGGGCAGTGACCTGGTTTGCCCTGGAGCGCGGTTTTATTGATGAACAAGGTGCTATGGATGCAGCAGCCATCGTGCAGACCTTACCGGAAGTGGAGATTCATTTTGCAATTAATACAGAAACGCATCATTCCGATGTCTACCTCAATGAAGTTAATATTGAGCAGAAAATAAGGACCATGGCTGTTAGTAAACTGGTCAGTAAAGTCAGTGCCATCCGGGAGGTTCGTGAAAAAATGGTATCCCTTCAGCGGCAGATGGGTAGAAGAAAAGCGGTGGTATTGGACGGTCGCGACATTGGCACCCATGTCTTTCCCAAAGCGGAATTAAAATTATTCATGACGGCGGACTACGAAGTCCGTGCCCGTCGCCGCATGGATGAATACAGCAGTAAGGGGCAATATTTTTCTTTGCAAGAAGTGATGCAGAGTCTAAAGGACAGAGATCATGATGACATAAATCGCAAGGAAAGCCCCCTCACCAAAGCAGAGGATGCGGTGACACTGGACAACAGTGAATTATCACGGGAAGAACAGCTGGACTTTGTCCTCAAATTAATCTACGACCTTCAATTTATTCAGCGCGAAGAGCCGAGCGCGCATTAGACAGCAACCTGGTGTTCACGCAGGGCATCGTTTAACGATGTTTTCAAATCGGTACTTTCTTTTCGTTTACCGATGATGAGGGCGCAAGGCACCTGAAATTCGCCAGCAGGAAATTGTTTGGTATAGCTGCCCGGAATCACCACGCTGCGTTCAGGCACATAGCCTTTCATTTCTATTGGTTTTTCACCGCTAACATCAATAATTTTTGTACTCCCCGTCAGAACCACATTCGCGCCCAAAACAGCCTGTTTTCCGACACGGACACCCTCGACAACAATACATCGGGAACCGATAAAACAATCGTCCTCAATTATCACTGGCGCAGCCTGCACGGGTTCTAAAACACCACCAATACCTACACCACCACTGAGGTGGACATTCTTACCAATTTGTGCGCAACTACCGACGGTGGCCCAGGTATCGACCATGGTACCGCTATCTACAAAGGCACCGATGTTGACGTAAGAGGGCATCAGGATGACACCCGCAGCCAAGAAAGAACCATAGCGTGCAACAGCAGTTGGCACGACGCGCACACCAAGAGCGGCATAATTTGTTTTTAGTGCCATTTTATCATGGAATTCCATGGGACCCACCTCCATCGTGGTCATTTTCCGAGTGGGGAAATAAAGAATAACCGCTTTTTTCACCCAGTCGTTGACCTGCCAGGTGCCGTCAGACTTAGGCTCTGCGACCCGCAATTCACCCTTATCCAACAATTCAATCACCTCATTGATCACATTTACTTTGGTTTTATCCTGTAATAAGGAACGGTCCTGCCAGATGGCTTCAATAGTGCTTTGCATAGCGTTTAATATTCAAATGTGATCTATTAAGGACAAAAGTAAAAAATTCTTGCAGGCTAGGCACAGTATTTTATGAGTCCTTGCATCTCCATCGGCCAAACTTATATACAGCAGCTGGTGAATCTACCTGCCAGCCGGAACCCATGAGGTCTCGCGTTCCCGGAAAAAGAATTAAAATTGAAAAATAAATGTTTTGAAGCGACTTAATAAAGTGTCAGTAATTTAGAACCTGCAGAGATGCCATTGGTTGTAAGACGCAGAAAATAAATTCCTTTTGGCAACTCTTTTGCATTTAGGATATAGGAATTGCTTCCAGTAAATTGTTGTTCCTGAGAGATCGTCTTGAGGACCTGTCCCGACAGACTTGTCACCATAATATTCACCTTTGCATTTCCACTGAGTACGTAATCAATTTGCACCAAACCATTTGAGGGATTTGGAAAAACATGAAGCGAAGTCAGTGGCGCATTTTGGTCTTCACGGACACCACTGATGTCGATTGTTCCTGTTGGGACAGTTGCTTCCGACAAAGTATACTGATAGGGAATCGGAAGGTCGCCACTAAAGGCATTATTGCCATTAACGGCATTTCCACACACGTAAAAATGGGCGGCCCCTGTCCCTGCTGGCGGGGCAGTCCATTTGAAGGTGAAGAGCGCTGTATTGTTGGTTACTATTTTAGGAGTTGAATGCGTTACATTGCGTCGTGTACTACTAATGATTTTTGCCCCAGTGCCCGGGTTAGAGAGGACGCCGCTATTGACATTAGCATCCGTTAGCACTTCTGCACCGAAACCAAACCTATTAAAACCAGTTGCGCTGACGGCAACGGTAACGGTATAGACGGTATCCGGAAAATATGCATTATTCGAAAAAGAAGGACTGGCATAGACTGACACACTGCTAGCTGCTGCAGATCCTCCATTGTGACAGGCGGCACAAGTAGTTTCACCGGGAGAACCCGTGACATTAGCACGACCGTTTTGATCCTTAAAAACATAAGAACTGCTGAACAAAAGGATGGAAAGAGTTAAGATACTAAGGAAGGAGATTTTTTTCATACGCGCTTTAAAGCAATGAAGATAACTATTAAAAGCCTTCAAAAATGAGATTTCACCTTTGTTTGCAAAAAAAATCCCCGACCTAGGCCGGGGATTTTTTGTTTTAAAGAGAACTGAACTTATTGTTTGACAATATTTGTTCTGTAAACTGATTTATTGTTTTCTGTCACATTGATAAAGTATAGGCCTTTATTCAGGTCAGAAAGATTGATCTGTTGAATTAAACCTGCTTCTTGTGAAAGCACCACTTGTCCTAAAATAGTGGTGATCGTAATCACGCTCTTGTTCACGGATGACAGTTCAAGTGTGAATTCACCGTTTGTAGGATTTGGATAAACTTTGACGCTGGTCGCTGAAGTGTAAGCGTTAAGACCAGTACACTCCGAAACTTGCACGGAAGCAGTGATAGCGGACACACAAGCGTCGGTACTTGTTCCTGTTGCTGAATACGTACTCGCGATGCTTGGAGAAACGCTAATCGAACTTGTACTCGCACCAGTGCTCCAGCTATACGTGGCAGCGCCAGTCAGGTCCAGGACAATAGTTTCACCTATACAGATGGTCCCAGTGTTACCCGTGATCGTCAGTACCGGAACAGCATTTACTTTTACTGAATCAATCAGTAAGGAAGTACAACCGAAAGTGTTTGTTCCCACCACAGAATAAGTAGCAGAAGACGTCGGCGTCACCACAATCGAATTGCTTAGTGCGCCATTGCTCCATGAATAAGTATCTGCACCTGTTGCGCTGAAGCTTAAAGAATCACCTTGACAGACAGCAGAGGTCGTTTTCACAACACTCATTACTGGAACTGGATTCGCCGTCACACTTGTGGAAGCAGAAGAGATACAGCCATTGGTATCCGTTCCAACCGCAGAGTAAGAAGCAGATGCAGTA
>CALPON020000101.1 GCA_943325195.2 Sphingobacterium thalpophilum
CTTTTATTTCACTACCATGCATTTTATAAAATCACAAGAATCTAATATACTTAATAACGCTTAACTCATAAAATCTTCCCATAACTCTTTTACTTTTTTTCGCGCCAGTGTTAAATTATTGCTGATTGTTTTTTCGCTTAAACCCGTTCTTACTGCAATCTCCTGACGAGAAAAACCATCAATATCCAGTAATAAAATGGAACGTTCCTTTTCAGGAAGACATTCACAAAGCGCTGTAAAACAGGCTTGATCGATATTATCAATAGATCGGTTGAAAGAAGTGTAGTTAAATAAGTGCAAAATACCTCCTATGATCCGTTTTCTATTCTGTCTTTGCTTAATTTCATCCAAACACCTGTTTTTTACCATCACTAGCAGAAGTGCTTTGACATTAATTTCTTGTTCGATAAATTTTTCAATACGCTTTTTCGGATGCATTTGTAGTAGTTTGACAAAACAATCTGAGAGAATGTCTTCAGCATCCTCACTATTACGAAAGTAATTAAACGCGACAAGAAATAGTTCTGCCTTCCATTTGTTGTACCACTCTGCTACAACCTGATTGTTTCCGCTCGCAAATAAGATTGGGCTATCTTCTGTTTTCATTGCAACTTGCACAGCAAAGGTATCACATTGTGGAAAATACTTCATAGTGTAACCCCTAAACTCTTATTAATTAAGGGGTGCGAACTACTTATTATTATTATTTTTAAAAATTACGGGAACTTTGTGCTAGTCAATCGTTTTTTACTACTTGTGTTAACGATTAGTGACTTAGCCCCCTAATCCCCCCAGACAAAATTGGCCTTAAATCAAGTAATCCTGTCAAAAAGAAAGAAATCCAATCGTTAATCATACGATAAACCAAATGCTCCAGATTAATACACTATAAAAGAAATGCAGCTGCCCCCGTACCTATTTCATGCATGGAACCTTTTCTGTCACTCGTTGCGATTGGGTAGAAAATCTAATAAGACTAGGCTCAGAATCTTCTGGTCGCAGACTAATTTGATGCAAGAGAAACGACCTACCGGCCTATTGCAAGAAAATCTAGAACCAACAATAAAAGAGGTGCAATTAAAAAAAATACACCCTTTGGAATCGGTTCCATGCGCTATCCCTTCTGGATACCCCTATGCCTCTGCCCTTCCCTTACATCGTTCACCGCACTTGTCAATAAGCACTGCTGACCGCTTCAAAATCCAACTTTATAATCTGGCTGATAGAGTTTTAAAAGATTGCAGAAAAACTACCAATCAATTTAGCCACCTAGTCCCTACAATTTGTGAACTATAAACTCCTTATACTGCTTATACTCTCTTTTGCGGGGAACTTACATTCTCAAAACCTAAAGTTACTGGAAGCGATACATGCCCATGAGTATGGGGCTAATCGCACAGCAATCGATTTACTTGATAAAATAAACTATAAGGCCTTATCAACAACAGATAAAGTTAAGTTTTGGAAAACATCCTACTTTTCGCATTTTGACATCCAAAACCTAGCTAAAGCAAAAAGTGCTAGCTACAATTTATGGCTAGTTGAAAACCCAAACAAAGATCTTAATTCTATCTACACGGCGCAGTACTATGCCAATATGGCAAACTGTTACCATTATGCAATCAGGGCAGATAGTGCAACTATTCTCTCAACAAAAGCACTAAGTATTTTAAGAAACAGCACCGAAGAGCCTTCTAAAATTGATGTTTATCACTTATACAGAGTCCACGCCTCTGCTGCAAGAAACAGACTGCCGGATAGTCTGTATTTTGATTTGTATAAAAATGGCAAAAAGAATGAATACCATCGCTTGAGAGAACGCTATATCATGGCCTATTTTGATACTGCTATGATTTATTGTAATAAGCAATTCGGTAACATCAGCCTAGCCTATGCAAACCTTCTCAGAAGCAGAGCGAATGCTTACTTGGACTTTTACTCGTATTACTTTACATACCAAAAAGAAAAATCAAAAAACTATCACTCCAAAATAGTAACACTCTATAGGCAATCAACCACCATATTAAAAACGCATTATGGTCCCCGTAACCCTGGTATTGCGGATAATTTTTTATTACTAGGCCTCACCGAATTTAGCGGTGGAAATCAAAAAAAAGCACTCGACTATTTTAAAAAGAGTGCGGAAGTCCTTTTCTATAAAGATAAAAATAACAACCTTATTTCTTGTAATAATTCGCAAGCATTGGACTATTACAGGTATGTTTCTCTTGCACACAGCCTTGACTTTAAAAAAAATAAAAAACTAACGGCTTTAAAATGCATTGAACATTTTAAAAAAGCTGTTCCAGTGTATTTCAATTACTTAGAAGAACTGAATTTAATTGTCGATCAGCCTTTAATAGACCCCTATGATCAAAATCCACTATTATCACTCTCGGGTATTTATATTGAAATGTATGAACTGACTAAAAATAAAAATTATTTAGATTCCGCGTTGAATTATTCAGATATGGCTAAAAAACTAAGCCACGTTTATTTTAGTAGGAAAAAAGATTATTCAAAAAAAACCATCCAAAACCTCATTCAAAATGAAAATGATGTGATTTTTAATGGCAAAAAATTTATTAAAATAAATAAATTACCTCTTGAACTTATTTCGATGCCTTTCAGTACTATAGGGCAAATACAAGCCAATTTAAAGCCATCTGAAGCATTTATAAGTTACTCCTTTGGCAATTCCAATTTAAATGGCGAAGTATTAGCTGCTTTTGTGATTACTAAAACAAAAAAAGAATGCGTCAAGCTCCCTATTGAAGAATATTACACAGAATATGCAAAGTTATATCAAATTAATAAATTTAATTTATTAAAGGACAGTCTACCCATAGTTTTTAAAAACTTAAGTCGCAGAATTTATAATCAATTTTTTGAACCCATCACACCCTTTCTTGACTCCAGCATTAAGCATTTGTACATATTGCCACCCGGCCTTTTAAATGATTTTCCCTTCGAATTATTGGTACCTGAACAATCCAAAAGTATCACCTATAAATACACGGATTTCTTAATAAGCCGCTATTCGATCAGCTATGTCTTATCGAATACGTTGATTAAAGAAGCACCATCTAAACCGTCTTATGGGATCAAGCTACTTGTTCCCGATTTAGGTTCCTATAATTTACCGGATTTACCGTTTTGTTCTAAAGCATCCAAAAACATATCTGATAATTATAGTAACAGTGTCGCAAGTGCTGCTGCCACGAAAAAGCACTTTTATCAGGGACTAACAAATACCCAGCAAATATTACAAATATTTTCGCATAGTAGCATTGACAATCAAAATCCAGCTAATTCAAAAATATATTTTACGGAAGATAGCGTGCCGATAAACGAACTTTATAACAAAAAAGTAGTCTGCCCCCTAATCTTTTTATCCTGCTGTGAAACCGATATTGGTTTAACTTCTAAAAATGATGGCTACTTCAACTTTGTCCGTGCCCTGACTTTTGCTGGCGCTAAGTCCATCGCGAGTACGTTTTGGAAATCGGATGACAAAGCTACCGCCTACATTAGTACCTATTTTTATCAGTATTTAGCTCAAGGTTATAACAAAGCCCAGGCCTTACAAAAATCGCAACAGCAATTTATCACGACCTTCCCACAATTAAGCAATCCACTCTATTGGGGGGCCTTTAAAATTACAGGTGATATTAGTCCCCTACCCATCCATGAAAACACCCAATTTTCAAACACCGTGCTAATTCTAGCTCTTCTGGGTTTAGCCCTATTCCTAGGCTGGTTCTTTTTTTTAAAAATAATTCGGGAAGTTAATTAAAGGTAATCGTTTTAAATAAACGGTGAATTTAATCTGTTACTGTGGTAAATGCCTGTCCTTTTTGACAAGCTGTAAACGCAGTCTCTTGACCTGAATTTTGTAGTGATGCATTGAAAACGGAAGCGGGATCTTCTGAGAAGCAACTCGCAAGGTGCAAATTTCTCCAACAAAAGCAGGCAGGGCGATAGTATAGCTTGTTCTATTTGTAATTTACATTAAAAAGTGGAAACAGAAACCACTAATTAAATCTTGGCTTGTGTAGATAACATAAGGGCGGAAACCGAAAAGCCTTATGAATAGGTAAAATAACAATACATTAAAAATGAAAAAAACAAAAAAATTATTTTCGACAATTTTGGTATCAGGTTTAGGAATGACTTGCTTAATGTTTACTTCTTGTAAAAAGGGCGATACAGGACCTGCTGGGCCCGCTGGAACAAATGGAACAAATGGTGTTGCTAACATTCAAACAAGCAGCGTTACTAGTACTAATGGTAGTTGGTCATATGATGCTACTGAAGATTCTTACAATGCAACAATATCTTATCCTGCGATAACTCAAGCAGTTGTTGATAGGGGTACAGTTCAAGTGTTTATAGGTAATAGTTCTGGCACAAGTTGGGCGGCTCTTCCTTTTGCATATTTTGATTTGCAATATTCTTATGAATATAGAATCGGTCAAGTTTTAATTTCAGTTGTATTGAATAATAGTTCAGCCCTTGCGAATCCTGGAGCACAAGTATTTAAAATGGTTGTTATTCCTCCAGCTTCAAAATCTTCGCAAGCCAATCCTAATGAAATTAATGAAAGAGTCGAACAGATACTTAAAATTGAGGGATAAATATAAATTGTATACAGTCTCCTAAAACATTCCCTAAAACGCAAAACCCTTTGTAAATAATTTATTTAATAGGGGTTTTATTTTTAATTGTACCCTGCAGTTTAGATTTATCGCCCTTTATTCAGGCTGCTTATTTTTTATTAAAAATAATTCGGGAAGTTAATTAAAGTTAATCGTCTTATACCCAATAAGGGCACTCTCAAGTCAAATAGTTGACTTGAGCACTGCAATTACATTGCTATGAACAGCTCCTTTTTTACAACATAACGATGAATTGAAAAAAAAATAATTGTATTTAATTTGAAAGAATATCCTTCAAATTTCATGCCACCTCAAAATAAACATCGCCTAATATTAAAAACAGAATTTAAAATGAAAAACAAAAAGAGATTAATCCTGTCCATCACCATTCTAAGTGCTCTTAATGTATTTAGTCAAGCTGCTTTCTCAGAACTGAAATATAGAAGAAGTTCCCTTGAATTAATCTTAATTGAATCTGAGAGTTTTCCTAAAAAGGAAATTGTTATGAAGGCCTGGAGTGCTTACCCCTTCCCGGATAAATATAATAAGCATGATGTAAACTCCTTGTCCTTAAATCCTTTGAAGTACCCTCTTACAGACGCTGATAGAGGGCCAACAGCTGCGAAAAAAGACAGCAAACTTAATTCTTTTGCTAAAGAATCTGCTTCCAAAGCAACTTCTGGTGTCATCGATCTTGATGAGGCAGATATGCCATTGAAGATAGAGAAGTACTTAAAAGAAAATAATACAGCAAAAAAGATTGTTGGAAAATGGTATAACAGAAAAGCGAATGGAGACATAGATCTTGAGTTAATCAAAGAAAGAGGTAATAATTCCGCTTCTGAGAAGGACAAGGAAATGGCCAATACCGTAGCTGACGCAACGGAATTTCTTTACGATGAAGATTTAATCGGTAATACCTTCATTGTCTTTAGTAAATTAAAATTTGTTGAAAATGAACCTGTTGCGCGCGCTTTAAGAGATGCCGCCTTAGAGAAAACAACAAATATAAAAGTGCCAATAGCCAAACAGAAAGCCATCGACCTTGCAAACTCCGCATACGACATAGCAAAGGAAGGATATTCAGTATGGACCACCTCATGGCTGTATCAGTTAGAATGGAACAAGGCAATGGGTGAGAATTTTAAGGCCTACTTCACAAAAAACAACAGTAATCGCCTTGCAATATGGGACACCACAACCATGTTTAAATTAAAATTAATTGGAAGCGAAAAATCACAGAGTCTCGTAACTTTTTCTTTAAAAGAGAAAAGAACAGAAGCACAAATTATTAATCTCGCTGTCGTAAGAAATGTTGATAATGTTTTTGCAAAACTTCAGTCCAGCTATGCGGTTTTTAGACCTGTAACACCAATTTCATCAGTGGGACCTATCACGGCTCAAATTGGACTTAAGGAAGGTTTAATGCCAGGTAATTCCTTTGAAATATTGGAAACTCAAAAAGATAAAAAGACAGGGCAATACAAATATGTCAAAATAGGAACTGCAAAAGTTGATAAAAAATTAACGGTTTGGGATAATCGATACGGACTTTCAGAATCTGAGCAACCAGTTGATGCACAAGGTAATCCAATAGTGATGCCTAAGTACACCACATTTACCGGTGGAGGAAAAGAAGTATTTCCTGGAATGCATTTCTTAAGACTTAAAAAATAACTCTAATACGCTATACTACTATGAAAACACTTTATTTTATACTATTCGCCGCGGCTTTCACCATCAGTGGTTTTTCGCAAAAAAAAGGTGAAAATAATAAGGAGCCATGGCTTGAAACCATTGAAAGATCACCATTTCAACAAGGAAAAGATGGATCCATTTTACTAGAAATAAAAAATACTGGCACTGACATCACTAATTGTATCGAAAAGGCAAAGCAACAGGCTGTTTTTTCGATCATTTTTAAAGGTTATCAAGAAGCTAATAATATACCTGCTTCTCCGGCGCTTAGTCCTACAGAAGATGCTTTATACTTTGAAAAAATTGACTTCTTCAAAGAATTCTTCACCAATACAAGTCAGTATGGTTCCTATGTGCCAAAAGCAGAGCCAAACCCAGCAAAACCTGTTTCTAAACTTGATAAAAGAACGGTCGAAGCTAGCATCATTGTGACGATTGAGGTAAACAGACTTCGTTCAGCATTAGAACGTCAAAACATCATCAAATCACTTGCAGATTTTGGTTTTACTCCAAAAATTATTGTTGTACCCTCTAACGAGTGGATGGGCAAAAATGGTTATGTATCAAAAAAGGATAACCAAGGAATTGCAGAAGAAATTTATGATTACAACGGAGCTATAAATGACGTTAAAATATCTGGTGCCTTATCTGCGGTTAAAAGTAAATACAATAAATCGAGTGGCGGCCCTTTTGAGGTCGTTGATATTAAGGGTAGTTTGGATAAACTTAAATTAGAGACGCAAAAAAATAACGCACGCTCCCAAGCGAAGCAAGAATCATCTCTAGATATTTTTTCGAGGGTGCTTGCCGGCGATCTTTGGGTTAAAGTTGACATCAAATCTAATCCGCTTTCTGGTGGCTTAGAAAAACAGATTTTAATCACCCTTACTGCCTATGACCCTTATACCGGAAGCGAAGTTCTCTCCGGTAAAACAATCGAAAAAACAACAAAAGGCGACAATGAATTTCAACTGATGGCCAATGCAATGAACGGTGCCTGCGATGAATTAAGAGTCTTGATTTTTAATTATTTCAAGGAGCGAACAGAAAAAGGGATTCAAGGTGAAATAGTATTTAGCTTGTCCGAAAGCTCCGAGTTTAACTTTAATACCGAGTTTGACGCCAACGGTGAATCGAAGCCGCTCAATGAGATTCTTAAAAAATTAGTTAAAAAACCATGTACTTCACGAGAAGAGAAATCACGTAGCGAAACAAAACTAGAGTATACCTCAAAAATACCTATGTTTTATGAAGAAGATGGTGAAAAAGAGAAGAACAGCTTTATTAACGTGGGAAATAGAGTTAGAAGCGATCTCAAGAAAATTGGCTTCACTTGCACACCCGAACCAAATGGTATTGGCTGTGTGGAAATAATAATTACTGGAAAAACACAATAACAAGTTTGATGAAGAAGGCTTTATATATAACTGCATTCACATTTGTTTTATTTCTAGCACCAAGCCAGCCCCTTTTATGCCAAAACAAATTAGGGGGTAATTACACCTTTGAAACTGAATGTTACGGTTCTGAGCTTGATGGATCGATTACTGTTAAGGCCTGGGGTAATGGAAAAAATCGCTCCGATGCTATAGAACAGGCGAAAAAGAATGCTATCCGTGATGTCATTTTTAAAGGTATTCAGCAGGGTAAATCAGACTGTGATAGAAGTCCCTTAATTACTGAGCCCCATGTTATGGAGCGAAACAAAGAATACTTCTATAAATTCTTTGCCGATGGAGGCGAATTTAATAAGTATATCACCTTAAAGGATGAGCAAACTTCCGATAAAATAAAACGCGATAAAAAAAATGCAAGAGAATCGGTCACACATGCCATTGTCATTCGGATAAATTCTTTCGAATTAAAAAGGAAATTAATAACGGATGGTTTAATAACTAATAATTACTAATATGAAAGTCATAAAATTGATAGTACTTACAATGACCTTATTTTGCTATGCCACTACTGCAAAAAGCCAAAATAGTTCTCTAAGTTCCAATACAACAAGCTCCACTGCTGCAGATGCATGCCGACTCGCCTTAACCCCCTATCTACCAAATAATGTCGGTTCCTTAACAGAAGAGGCTAGAAGCATCTTAGAAAATCAACTGAATCAAATAACTACAAAAAATGGCATTGGCGGAAGTTCAATTAACAAACAATTTATCATTACCGCCAATGTTCTTGAGTCCACGAAAGACATTTCAGCCACCACCCCGGTTATCTATTCGTTTGGACTAGAAGTTATTTTTTACATTGGTGATGGGATTTCCGGAGTAAAATTTGCCAGTTTAGCTCTATCAGCGAAGGGTAGTGCCAATAGTGAAACAAAAGCCTATATTAAGGCATTAAAGGATATTAAACCCTATGATCCGGTTTTCAAAAAATTTATTGACGAAGGTAAAGCAAAGATTATTGAATATTATCGAACGAATGCCGATGTCATAATAGCTGAAGCAAATGCGCTCAGTTCACAAAATAAATTTGATGAAGCGATTTACAAATTAGTGTGTGTCCCAAATATCTGTAAAGAAGCCTATGATAAATGCCTAAATAAGATACCCGAAATTTACAAAGCTAAGATGGAACGGGAGTGTCAAAAATTACTTGCTGAAAGCAAAGTATTCATTTCCCAAGATAATTACCTCAGTGCTGCAAAGGTCTTATCCCCTCTTCTGCCCGATTTAAGCTGCTATCCTGAGGTCGCTACAGTCCTTCAACAAATTACTGATCATAAAGCCGCCCTTTTATTAGCTGAAGCACAAGGCGCATGGGCGAATAAAGATATAGCCAAAGCAAGCGCCGCCTTATCAAAAATAGCAGTAGATTCAAAATACCATGAAGACGCTATGAAATTAGCCGATGAGTTTTGCACGCTTTACCTAAGTGAGGCAAGAGGCGCTTGGGCTAATTCGGATATTGCAAAGGCCAGTGCTGCTTTAGCGCAAATAAACTCAGGTTCGAAATGTAATGCAGATGCTGAAAAATTAGCTGCTGAATTTTGCACGCTCTACCTAAGTGAGGCAAAAGGAGC
>CALPON020000102.1 GCA_943325195.2 Sphingobacterium thalpophilum
AAAAACAATTAAACACTACCTCCATCAGGAAGGGTATGTTGTTGAATCTGCTGCTGATTTTAATAAGGCATCTGAAAAGGCAGGAGTTTATTATTACGACTGTATATTAGTCGATATAACACTTCCAAAAGGAAGTGGACTAGATATTGTAAAGCAATTGAAAGATAAGGGCTCTAAAGCAGGGATTATTATAATTTCAGCCAAGAATTCCTCAACCGATAAAATTAAGGGACTTGATTTGGGTGCAGACGATTATTTGGCAAAACCATTTGATTTGGCAGAGCTTAATTCACGCATCAAAGCACTAATCAGAAGAAGAAATTTTGATGGTAACAAATCCATTATTGTAAATGAAATTGAAATTAGTCCTGAGCAAAGACAGGTTAAAGTGAATGGTGAATCTGTTACTTTGACAGCAAAGGAATATGATCTCCTTTTGTTTTTTATCTCAAACAAAAACAGGGTGGTTTCAAAGAACACGATTGCAGAGCATCTGTGGGGAGATGATTCAGACCAAATGGATAGTCATGATTTTATCTACGTGCATTTGAGAAATCTCAGAAAAAAACTAATGGAAAAAGGTTGTACTGATTATGTTCAGACAATTTACGGAATAGGGTATAATTTTAAAGTAAACGGATGAAATTAATTAGTAAAACACTCATTTATTACTTGCTTGTAAGCCTTCCTTTACTGGTCATTGCCGGACTGCTATCATACTTCTTAATTAAGAGCGAACTTAGAGATGGCACGGATGAAACCCTAGCAAGTGAAAAGACACATGCTGAAAAATTAATCCGATCTTTAAACGTATTAAACCCTATATATTTAAGTATTGACAGTCTTTCTACAATTAAACTCTCTTCCGGTTCTAAATTAAAATCAGGGTATACAGATACACTAGTTTTCAATGTAGAGGAAGGTGAAAACATCAGTGCACGAATTCTTCGAAGTTATTACTCCTTTAATGGGCGCACCTTTCAAATAACTCTTCTCAAAACTACTATGGAGGAAGAAGAATTATTGGAGAGTATTTTAGCCACTTTTACAATGGTTCTTGGATTCCTAATACTTTCCTTTGTTATTGTGAATTGGCTGCTTTCTAAAACGCTTTGGAAACCTTTTTACATCACCCTTTCGCAACTTAAGAACTATGACATCAAGAGCCATGAACAGCATCATTTTAGTTCTGAGAACACAATAGAGTTCAATCAACTGAATGAAGCGCTCAGTAAAATGACGGATAAAATTTATTTAGATTACATCCAACAAAAAGAGTTTACAGAGAATGCTTCACATGAGATGCAAACGCCTTTAGCGGTGATTAAAGCTAATCTCAGCTTATTAATGCAGTCTCCGCATCTGAAGGAGGAAGAAATGAACCAGCTTCAAACTATTGAGAACACAGTCAAAAAATTGTCCTCCTTAAATAAGGCTTTGATTTTGCTTTCTAAAATTGAAAATAATCAATTCGTAGATAGTGAAACAGTTAGCATTAAAGCATTAGTTTCACGAGTAACCGACAATTTTGCTGAAGTAATTCAATCGAAGAGCATTAGTCTGGACATAGAGTCGAGTGAGGATATTTTGGTTAAGATGAACCCGGCTTTAGCAGAAATTCTTTTTACGAATCTTTTACAAAATGCAATCAGACACAATAAGGGAGAAGGGAAAATAGTAATAGCCATAAAAGATAATCAATTAGAAATATTCAATACAGGAGAACCACTTAACATTCCAAAGGAAGAGATGTTCATTCGATTTAAAAAGAATGATGCTTCAAAAGAATCATTGGGACTTGGGCTCTCAATCGTTAACGGGATTGCTAAATTTTATGGATTTAAAGTACATTACAGTTTCGCTGACTCACTTCACCGCTTTGAGGTGTTTTTTAGCTAAAGATTTACTTTAGAATTGTGCGGTAGGTTTGTTTTATGAAAGCAATAGTGAATTTCTCTTTTCGGTCAAAAGTTTTTGGACATTTTTTAATTTTCGTTTTTATTGGTTTTCATTCCACTGCTCAAAACGCTTCAGTATCTGGAGTTGTAAAGGAAAAAAGCACTACCAATCCCCTGCCTTATGTTAGTGTTACCATTAGATCAGAAAAGGACAGCGCTTTAATTGTAGGAACTATTACAAACGAAGACGGTAGGTTTACTTTGAACAATATTAAACAAGGGAGATATTACATTGAAGTCTCATTTATTGGATACTCAACCCACAGACAGTCACTTTTTGTAGGAAACTTAAATTCCTTTTTGGACGCAGGCACAATTGAATTATCGGAAGATGCTAAAGTATTAGATGCAGTTGAAGTTATTGCCAAACAAGATGAAGTTACTGGTAAGATGGATAAAAAATCATACACCCTTGAAAATAACCTCACCCAAAATGGTGGTACCGTTTTACAAGCTGTACAAAATTTGCCCGGCGTAACAGTTCAGGAAGGCAAAGTTCAGATAAGAGGAAGCGACAAAGTTGTCGTATTAATAGACGGAAAACAAACAGCACTTACTGGTTTTGGCAATCAAGCAAGCTTGGATAATATTCCTGCATCAGCAATAGAAAAGATTGAGATCATAAATAATCCCTCTGCAAAATACGATGCAAATGGCAATGCAGGCATTATTAATATTGTTTACAAAAAGAACAAACAGGAAGGATTTAACGGCAAGGCTGGTTTAGCATTCGGTTTAGGAGCCTTATGGGTTAAGAAAGAAAATCTGCCAACAATTACTCCACAATATCAATTTACACCCAAAATCAATCCTTCTCTTTCACTAAATTACAAAAAGAAGAGAATTAATTTATTCTTACAAGGAGATTATCTCTTAAACAATACATTGAATAAAAATGAATTTGTTGATCGTTATTACGAAGATGGTGATGTGATTCGACAGCAAACGAGAAGAAACAGAAATACAACTGTTGCGACAGGAAGAATTGGATTTGACTATAACGTGAATGAATACAACCAATTTACTGTGTCAGGTTTATTTAGTTCAGAACGCATATTAGATCATGGTGAACAGGCTTTTTTCAATTCCGACTTGACAGATCGGTATCGTTTATGGCAATTTTTAGAAGATGAACTAAAAACTACAGCGACTGCTTCCTCTTCTTATTTGCACAAATTCAAACAAGTAGGTCATACATTAAACGTAGGTTTCAACTACACATTTCAT
This sequence comes from Sphingobacterium thalpophilum, assembly GCA_943325195.2. GTDB lineage: Bacteria > Bacteroidota > Bacteroidia > B-17B0 > Aurantibacillaceae > Aurantibacillus. The sequence continues at coordinate 3,186 of CALPON020000102.1, forward strand.
AGGGAGGATGAGAAATACTACTTTACCAATGTAATGCCAACATTTACCGGTGAGGATGCTTTTAAATTAATTTCTGATGAACATGTTGCAGATTTTAGCTTGGATTATATTAAGCCTTTGAAATTTGGCAGACTCGAAACAGGAGCAAAATTTAGATACCGAAACATACCAACAAATATGCTTTTCTTTCCGGGACTCAATTCTCCGCTAGATTCAGCAGCCGGGGGTTGGGCAACTTATAAAGAAACGATACCGGCATTGTATGGAAACTATATTCTTGAAAATAAAAAATATGAACTAGAAGCTGGACTTCGGGTTGAATACGTGCAAGTGGACTATTTAGTGAATCCCAATCATCCAACATACAAAAGCAATGGATATAAATATACCCAACCATTCCCGAATGTTCGGTTTGCTTATAAAGTCAATGACAACAACAAACTTTCACTGTTCTATAATCGGCGTGTTGATAGACCAAATGAAGTCGATATTCGTATTTTTCCAAAATATGATGATGCGGAAATTATAAAAGTTGGTAATCCAACATTGCGTCCGCAATTCACCAACTTATTTGAATTGGGATACAAGGGTAATTGGAAGACCGGATATTTTTACTCAGCAGCTTTTCATAAAATTGCTGACAATACGATTACCCGTATTGCAAGTGTGGTGCCGGGAAGTAAACTCATCTACTCCATCATGCAAAACGCTGGCAGGAGTTATAATACAGGACTTGAATTGTTGTATTCACAAGATTTTAAGAAATTGTTGACTGTGAATATGAATTTTACTGGTTATCAAAATATTATAGAAGCATTTTCTGTTTACAATGAATATCCTGCTCCAAACACATTTTCAACAGAAAGGCAATCACTTGTGTCTTGGAATTCAAAACTGAATGTTTTAGTTCACTTGAAAAAGAATACCGATCTACAACTTACAGCCATTTATCTTGCTCCCGATTTGATTCCGCAAGGTAAAATTGAAGCACGCTTTTCATTGGATTTTGGAATGAAAAAACAAATTCAAAAAGGGAAAGGTGAAGTATTTGTGAATGCTACAGATTTGCTAAATACGATGCAAGTTAAAAAGTCAATACAAGGCATGGGATTCATGTACATTAGTACTGATTATTATGAGACTCAAGTCATTAGAATTGGGTATAACTATAAGTTTTGACTTCTTACTAAAGAATTGCTTAAGATTTGAGTCGTTACTTTGAATATAAACTAAAACCAAAATACAATGAAAACGACAATAATTTTAATGGCAATGCTTCTAAATGTTAGCCTCGCCAGCGCTCAAAAAATGAACGAAGCAGATGTTCCTGCAAGTGTAAAAAGCGCTTTTGCGAAAAAATATCCCGGAGCCAAGGTTGAGAAATGGGAGAAAGAAGGAGCAGATTATGAAGCTGAATTTGACCTGAGCAAAGTAGAGTCTTCTGCCGTATTTGATGCCAATGGCAACTTCAAAGAATTGGAACAGGAAATTAAGTCCTCCGAATTACCAAAAGCGGTAACAGATTATTGTGCGAAAACGTATGCAGGTTACAAATTAACTGAAGCAGCCAAGATCACTGATTCGAATGGGAAGGTCATGTATGAAGCAGAAATGTCTAAGGGCAAAGAAGAGTTTGATGTGATATTTGATGATAAGGGGAATTTTATAAAAAAATCCGACCCGGAAACTGGTGAGGAAGAGAAGGATTAATCAGGTGGACTTTTGGAGTAAGGAATTGGAGTAAGGTTTTGTTCGAAAATGCTTCAAAATGCAAAATTTTGCAAGGCTGAAAAGCCCTGAAAACCGCATCCAGTGCTGGATACAGAGAGTTCTCTCAATTCCCGTGTCCACTTTTTGTAAGGAGTTGATTATAAATATTTTAGTTGTAGGATTAATTTAGAATTCATACCTTAGTAGACTAGCATTTTCGCTTTTACTCTTACTAAAATTTTGAGCGATGTTGTCACCTGTAGTAAATTATGATTTTATCTGTTATCCATTAAAAGCGCAGTATTTTGAGCGCTTAGATCATGGTTTGCAGTCTGAAATAAAAAAGCTATTTTCTGAAATTGAAAATGGATTGAAATCTTCTTCTGATTTGAGGGCATTTGCTACATCACAATTGAGAAGTATTTTCAACTTAAGAATTAAAGCTATCAAGTGGTTTTTGGCAGACAACCATCTTAGCGTATTGGGCGAAACGATTGATGGGTGTTATAACGATTTTGATTCTTTAATTGAAAACTCCAAGCTTGTTTATTTTGTTGATAATTTAAAATTCGCAATGAGAGCAAACAAGAGATTGGTTGATTCACTTGTTGAACATGTTGACATCAGTTCAACTGAAATGGAAATAAAGTCTTCATTTTTGGAAATCAATTACGATCAGTTCATCACTTCAATTTCGATTGGAATTCCTGATGAAGAGTCCGCACAACGCATAATTGATTTGGTAGGATCTTCTCTACGTATCGAGTTCTCTGCAATTGCAGCAAGCCTAGTGATTGAGAAAGGTATTGATTTATCAGAGGAAAAGGCAATTCAGCTTACATCTGTTATTGGAAACGCCGGTCAAGAGTATTCTGCAATTTGCCATGAATTGGGTTTGTTTAAAAGACATAAAGGTGCTACATCCTTCATACAGCCTGACAAATCTTATGTTGAAGATCAACAGCTTCTGGCCGACCTTGGATTGGATGATTTAGTTGGGATATAATATATGGCGGATTTGTACAAGCAAGGTGATATTGTTGATGTAAATCTAGGTGAGCCACCCAAAGAAGTAATTGGGCATGAACAAGGAAAAACAAGGCCTTGTGTTGTTTTTAAATCATTAGAGCGTCTAGGATTACTTATTGTCCTGCCGATTACTGGAACTGAAGCGAAGTACGCACAGTTTACCATTGTTGAACTTCTGGCGGGCACGAGTGGATTGACAAAAACTTCTTTTGCCCTTTGCCACCAAATAAGAACCGTTTCAACAAAACGCATTAATAAGAAGCGAGGCACAATTAGTTTTCGCGAACTAAATAAAATTATTGCTGTTCTGAAAGACATGTTGGAGTTGTAATGAGCCCTTAGACTCTTGCAACAAATGCCATAACATCAAATTGACAAAACATGAAATCTAAAAGAATCAAAATATCCTTTAAAGGCGTGAATGCTGGTAAATATGCGGTCATTAGCCAAAGCGATATTTGTGAATCAAATAAGCGGATCAATCAAGAAATGAAAGTTGTTGTGCGAGAGTTTGAAAGAAACAAATTTATTTCTCGGACTGAGGCGGCTAAACTTGTGATTAATGTCTGATGAAAAGGAAACAATCAACAGAACCTGACTTGTATGTCATAAATAAGAAGCCTACTGAAAAGGAGTTGGAGGAGATTACGGCCTTTATAAAGGAATATAAACGTAAAAAAGCAGGGAAGAAAAAGAGCAGTAAGGCAACGGCCTAGGAAAATTGGAGAAATGACTAGTTTGCGACCTGAACCGAGAGAAATCGACCTTTATGTTTCATCCAAAAAGATGACTGCAAAGGAAAGAAAAGAACTCGGAGAATATATAGAGAACTTCAAGCGCAAAAAGGCGAGTAAAAATAAGCCGAAATAAGAGGACAATTGCCGTGATTTTTTCGCATGTTTGTTCAAACAATTTCAATCAAAATATTTCTGAAAAAAGTGGACACGTGGAGTAAGGTTTTGGAGTAAGGTTTTGTTCGAAAATGCAAGAAAATGTTCGATTTTGCATCGCTAAGATGCCCTGAAACCAGCAACCAGTGCTGGATACAGAGAGTTCGAATCTCTTCGGATCCACTCCAAGGGAAAGCACGCCAAAATTGGTGTGCTTTCTTTTTTTAGGTCCTCCGAAAGCCTTGTCAATACTGAGGATTCGAGACAACACCTTATTCAATTTGAGCGTCCGAACTTTTTACGAAAAATCGCGTTTTTAGCCTGGTATCAATTAGGGATCGGAACTTGTCCCTAAAGAGATTGGCTTCAGTCTATCACTATGATTTTAAAATGCGAATTAAATCATTGTTGATATAGAAAACTTCCTTCCCTTCTTGATGTGGTGACACGATTCCAATATCAGTTAATTCATGCATGTATTTTGTAAGTGTAGTTCTGCTTCTAACGTTAAGCAATTCTCCAATTTTTTTAGGTTTTATATAGGGTTGTGAAAATAATAGCTGATTCAATTCAAGACTATACCACTTCAATTTCGTTTTTGCATGCAAATACGTCGCATTCATTTGATTCAATATCTCATCAATTATTTGGTTTGTTTCCTTTGCCGTTATTTCAACGGCAGTTAGCATATAATTAAGCCAAGGCTTCCATGCATTTCGAGTCGTAACAAAAGCTAAATTAGCATAGTAATCTTCCTTATGATTTAAAATGTATTTACTTAAAAACAAAACCGGATGGGATAACAATTCTTGATGAACCAAGTATAACAAATTTAATATTCTTCCTGTTCTACCATTACCATCTGTAAAAGGATGTATGGCTTCCAATTGGTAATGACCAATTGCCATTTTAAAAAGAGGATCTATCGGGTATTTCTTGTGGTCATTTAAAAATTCAATTAAATTCTTCATTTTTTTCTCTACAATTCCGGTTCCTCGAGGAGGTGTATAAATAATCTCACCTGGTTTAAATTCACTTTGCCCCCTTTTAATAACAACCTGCGATTGTGGAGGACGAATTCCTTGCCTTGTATCTTTAATTTGTTGAAATACTTTTACAATCGTGGTTTCATCTAATTTGTTTTTTGATTTAATCGTATTGTATCCTTCCCATAATGCTTCACGGTAACGAAGTACTTCTTTTGTTGCATTATCGGTTGCTTCTTCTCTTAGTTTATCTGAAACGGCTTTGTAAAGCTCATCTTCTGTTGTAAATATATTTTCAATCTCTGTCGAAGTTTGGGCTTCCTGAAGAGTAATAGTATTTACCAGCATTGTGGGGTTAGGCATCCTCATAATATTTCTATTTAAGCCTGCTAGGGCCCTTGAGGCAATACCCCACTTTAACAATATATCTTTATCAAATATGATGTCAGATGGCGGTAAGTCTGGCAATTCATTGTATGGTATGTTTCTATCGAATTTCTTCATCTTTTATTATATGTCCATTATTTAGTGAAAAATGAACATATAGCAAATATATTCCCAAACTTGAACAAAAACAAGTCTTATGTCCAATATTTGACAAAAAGTGGACATAAAGAGATGTCGTGTTCATTTTTCCCTAATATTTTTACCCGATAAGTTTCTCATGTATAGTTTTTATAAATGAGAAAACACGTCTTTTTAAAGAAAATACTCTGTTTTTAAATTTTGTATTAAAACACTGATTTAATTGAAATCTTCAAGAAAAGAGTTCGAGAAAATGTCGTTGGACTCCACTGAAATTTAAAGCACACCAAATTCGGTGTGCTTTCTTTTTTTTGACCCGCCTAAACATTTACCATCAGCGGACATTTTCTCATTTCGTCCCTGAAAACTGGATCTTGAAAATTTTCGAGAAACAGCGCTTAGTACCAGGTATTTTAATGGGGATTCGAAATTGTTGAAGTAATTACTCAAGAGCTCAAATAATTCTCTCTTCATAAATAGTTCTAATGAACTACTCTTCTCGAATTTTAACGGGTGATACACCCAAAAAGTTGAAGAAACTGCAAGTCATAAAAACAACATTGAAAAACACTAAAATGTTGGAAAAAGTATCTACTAAAGTACAGACACGGTAGCAACAGAAACACTGCAGAAAAAGAAAAGAAAATGAAATTAGAAAGTAACCGAACGAACGCGACGGCCTCTTCCGCGGCCAGCCTTACGACCGCCTTTGATTGCGATCCCATAACTGACGTTAACGGAGATATATGAATCTTTGTTGTTCTTGTTACCACGCGGTGCCAAGTTGATGGGATTACCATCCTTATCAGCACCATGCCATCCGTAATTATTTTGGAAACCATCGGGCTGACGATCCACTTCCAGATTTCGGTTAGAGAGATCTGCAGCAAGACTGCTGGATAATTCGGCAGGATTTACATAAACTGTCGAAATATCA
>CALPON020000103.1 GCA_943325195.2 Sphingobacterium thalpophilum
TTAAGAAGTACCACCAAAGACAGTGGATTTCAAAATTAGACTTCCATCAAAATCACCACGTGGTAGAATTGATTCATGTTTGAAGTACTAACAAAAACCTTGGTTTTTGTTTCCGAGCATCGCCTTGCAAGCGAAGAAGCACTAAAATTTTTTTGTTTGAATAATGGGCACTTGGATTTCAGCCCTGTCCTGAAGTGTGCGTTTTTTCACCTCAGTGCCTCGAATTGATTTGAGAGATTTTGAGTAAAGCCGAACTAGGAAGCTGAAGAAAATTCCTTGTCAAATAATCGCAAAGCGGCATTTTCTTTTTTTCGCATGACGACTTGATCTTCCTTCTTCTTATCCTTATACCCACAGAGGTGGAGTACCCCATGAATCATGACGCGGCGTAATTCAGTCTCAAAGGCTACATCAAACTTGCCGGCATTTTCGCGAACCCGTTCCACGCTGATCAGAATATCACCATTCACTTGCTTACCTTCACGATAATCAAACGTGATAATATCTGTATAGGTGTCGTGTCCCAGAAACTGCTGATTATGGGACAAAAGTGTCTGATCATCCATGAAGACAAAGGACAGGTTGCCGCATTCTTTTTTCTCTTTGGTCACTACAGCACTTATCCAATTCTTCAGCCTGCTAATGCCCTGGAGTCGGAATTGAACCTCTTGTTTCTGAAAAGTTATCATCTAAAATGTAATTGAATCCAGCACTACCTGAGGTAATTCACCTTTATTGCGCTGGCGGATGAGCGTCTCTACAGCCCCAAGCGAACTTTTAAAATCCGATAAAGCGGTCTGGCAAAGATTCAGTTGCTGATGACAGAATTGAAGTAATTTATCCGCTTCGCTGCTCTCTGTTTTGTAGTAGGCTTTTAATACGTCGGGCTGCGTGCGCTGCTGCCGGGCATCTTCGGCCAGGTGACTGAGTTGGGTGCCAATCAATTTTCCCCTCGCAAACAGCAAATGGCGGTTATGCTCAAATTCCTGCAAGTGTTTGCCGGAGGACATAAAGCGCAAGAGCTGGTCTGCTTCCTCTTTCTGCAAGGTATCAGAGATTGTGTGTTCGATGAATGCAAAATAATAAGTATACCTGGTAATCGCTTTTTTTATAAGAAGCGTATCAACGGATTGCAGCTGGATAGTTGCAGCGTTGACCGCTCCGCTCAAAGAATCGGCCGAGCGCGAGTACCTCACGTACTCCGCAGAGGGCCCACAGGTAGTGAAACAAATGGCTGAAAAACAAAAAAATATTTTCAGAAGACGCTCCATTACTTAATGATATCGAAGCCGCAATATGGAACGAGTACTTTTGGAATGCGAATACCCTCGGCCGTTTGATTATTTTCTAGCAAAGCAGCTACAATACGGGGTAAGGCCAATGCACTGCCGTTTAAACTGTGTGCTAATTGCGTTTTACCTTTTTCATCGCGGTAACGACACTTCAGACGATTGGTCTGAAAAGTCTCGAAATTGCTGACACTGCTAACTTCCAACCAACGCTGCTGCGCAGCACTCCACACTTCCAGATCATAGGTAAGTGCACTTCCAAAACTCATATCGCCGCCGCAGAGTCTCAGGATGCGAAATGGCAGTTCGAGTTCGCGCAATAAACCAACGACGTGCTCGAGCATCTGTTCCAGAATCTGATAGCTTTTGTCCGGATGCGCAATCTGTACAATTTCTACTTTATCGAATTGATGCAGACGGTTGAGCCCACGGACATCTTTACCATAACTGCCTGCTTCCCTTCGGAAACATGGGGTGTAGCCACAGTTCAAGATCGGGAAATCACTTTCCTTCAGAATGACATCTCTGTAAATATTAGTAATGGGCACTTCCGCTGTGGGAATCAGATATAATTTATCTTCCCCGATATAATACATCTGGCCTTCTTTGTCCGGTAACTGTCCGGTCCCGTATCCACTGTCCTCATTCACCACAATGGGTGGTTGCACTTCATCATAGCCAGCTGCGGTAGCGCGGTCCAAGAAAAAATTAATAAGTGCACGCTGCAGACGGGCACCCTGGCGCTTATAGACAGGGAAACCAGCGCCGGTCAGTTTTACACCCAATTCAAAATCAATGATGTCGTATTGCGTAGTGAGCTCCCAATGTGGTTTTGCAGCCGCGTATAAACTCGGTTTATTTCCTTCTTCGCGCAGGACTTCATTGTCCTCTGCGCCATGTCCTGCCGGTACAGAAGCATGCGGAAGATTTGGGACGGTGACGAGGAGCTGGTGAACTTCCGTTTCCAGGCTTCTTTGTTTTTCGTCCAGCTGCTTCTCCGTATTTTTTAACTCTGCTGTTTTAGCTTTTAATTTCTCCGCCTCTTCTTTTGCGCCGGACTTCATCAAATCACCAATCTGTCTGGCCAGTGCATTGGCTTCTGCTTTACAATCATCTGCCTGCTTTTGAGCCGCTTTGCGATTATTATCCAATTCCAGAATAGCGGTAATGACGGTTTGAGCGTCCTTAAAATTTTTCTTTGCAAGACGTTGAAGAACTTCTTCTTTATTATCGCGGATATAGTTAAGCTGTAACATAAAGTATAAAGGTGTAGTTTAAAAGAACAAATTTAGTGCTTGTTTTGGTCCGGCGAAACGCGGCGGCAATAATTTACGAAAAGCGAAAAATGAAAAGGCCTTCCGTTTTCACAGAAGGCCTTTTAATACCAATAGAAAACGTTTGATTAGTCCTTATGCAGGAACAACTGAAACGTACGAACGGTCATCTCTTTTCTTTTTGAAAACAACTTTCCCGTCGATTAATGCATACAATGTATGATCTTTCCCCATGCCAACGCCTTCAGAAGGGTTGTGCTTGGTGCCACGCTGACGAACGATGATGTTGCCGGCAATGCAGGACTGACCTCCGAAAATTTTAACGCCTAAACGTTTACTATGCGAGTCGCGACCGTTATCCGATGAACCCGCGCCTTTCTTATGTGCCATTTCTTACTTAGATTAAAATTGAAAATTGAGAATTAGTACTACTCAATTTTTAATTGGTTATTAGTCTTCTTTCGTTTTTGTTGCCTTTTTAGCTGCTGCTTTTTTAGGAGCGGCTGCTTTCTTTGCAGGTGCTTTCTTTGCAGGTGCTTCGGTCGCTACTTCAGCTACTTGAGCTGCAGGCTTGCGAAGTCCTTGAACGCGCGGCACACGTGGAGCAAAGCTAAGTTCTTCACCAAGCTTCTCATCTTTTCCTAACACACCCTGAATAAGGATTTGTGTAAGATACTGACGGTGGTTATTCCATTTCTGGTAACCCTTACGGCGTTTCTTCTTGAAAATAATTACTTTATCACCTTTCAGGTGACCAATAACGGTGGCTGCTACTCTAGCGCCATCTACGGTCGGGTTGCCAACAGTGACTTTACCAGCATTGTCTGTCAACAATACCTGTGTAAACTCAACTTTGTCGCCCTCATTAGCCTCCAGGCGGTGAACGTAAAGCTTATTGCCTCGTTCCACTTTGAATTGTTGCCCGGCTATTTCTACAATTGCGTACATTAAATTGTTTTTTAATTGTTTATAAATCCCATTAAAAGGGAGGCAAAGATAATGAATTTTCAATAATCTGCCAAATTTTAGTCCCGGTTTATCAGATAAACGCTCAAAATAATGGTCACAATGCTCAGAACCTGAGGTAGATTGACGTTTTCGCCGTCCGCGAGTCCCCAAATGACCGCCACCACGGGAATGAGATAGGTGCAACTGCTGGCAAACAATACCCCCGCCTTTTTAATAAGCACATTGTATAAAATCACCGACAGGGCGGTGCCCACCACGGCCAGAATCGCCACATAGCCGAGGGCGGACAAGGCCTCTCCCCCTGCGGCGACGTGCGTAGTGAAATCGGTCCCTGCAAATAAATACACGAGCGCAGTCGGACCCGTCAGCGTAAACGCCCATAAGGTCGCCGTCACGGAAGGCAGATCGGACAGGTATTTTTTAATGGCATTGATACTGATGGCGTAACAAACAGTGGCCAGCAGGACCAAAAAGCCGTAGGACAGATTTTCAAACGTACTGGTCCCCGTATCAAACAAAATAAGCGCCAAGGCGGCCAGAAAACCAATGATGACCCCGCTTACTTTGATGCCGGAGGGACGAATCTTCATCCATAAGAACGTCACGATGACCGTAAAGATGGGCGTTAGGGCATTGAGCATGCCGGCCAGACTGCTGCTGATGCGGGTTTCGGCGGCGGTAAATAAAAAAGCAGGGATGAGATTACCGAAAATCCCCATGAGGAACAGTCCTTTCCAATATTTTTTAAAATCAATTGTTTTGTTGCGCAGGTGAAGCGGACTCAGGAACAGAAACGCCATCCCGGTGCGTAAAGCGGCGACTTCCCCACTGGAATATGCTTCCAGACCCCGCTTCATCAAGATAAAAGAACTGCCCCAGACAGCAGAAAGAATCAGTAAAATCAGCCAGGAGATACTTTTGTCGCGTTTCATAAAAATGGCAAAGGTACAACGATTTTGGTGGGAGTATTGAAAGCTTGGAGGATTTTAAGACCTCGTAACCCTTAAAAAGGGAAAATTCACTGTGGCCACCAAGCCAATTTCCCTGAAAGTTCTCAAATTAAAAAATAACTCTAAATCCCTCCTCAATCCCTACCTTTGCAGCAATGATCATTACCGGAAAAATTAATAAACTAAAAGTACTCCGCGAAAGCGATGCGGGTTACCATCTGGCAGATGAGGATGGAAACGAAGTCCTACTGCCCGCCTCCCACGCAAAAGAAAAATTCAGAAAAGGAGATAAAACAGAAGTTTTTATTTACACCGATTCCGACAGCCGCCAAATCGCCAGCCTCCAGCGCCCCGTGGTACAGCTCGATCATTATGCACTTCTGCGCGTGAGCGCCGTTACAGAGCATGGTGCTTTTATGAAATGGGGTCCAGAAAAAGATCTCTTTATTCCTTTCTCGGAACAAAAATTTCCGATGGAAAAGGAAAAATTTTATGTGGTCTTTGTCTACCTCGATGAAGTGTCAAAACGGATTGTGGGATCGTCACGCCTCGATAAATTTTTATCCAATGAAGGGCATCGTCTCGAAGGGGGACAAGAAGTGGAAGTCTTCATTTACGAAGAATCTCCCCTAGGCTTTAGCTGCATTATTAATGGTAAACACATGGGACTCATCTACCACAACGATGTCTTTCAGGATCTTTTCATTGGTGATGAACTCATTGCTTATGTGAAGACCATTCGCGAAGATGGACTCATCGATATCAGTCTGCAAAAAAGTGGCTTTAAAAATGTATTGTCCGCTACCGATACGGTGCTGGAATATCTGGAGCTGCACAATGGTTTCTGCAATCTGCATGACAAAAGTGATCCCGAAGATATTGCCGATAAATTTAACATGAGTAAAGCCACCTATAAAAAAGCAATCGGTATTTTATATCGGCAGCGGAAAGTGCTGATTAAGCCAGATGGTGTTTACCTGGCAAAAGAAGATGAAAGCGGAGCTCCGGAGGAACTTACACCCGCTCCCTGAATTTCTTAATTTAGTTTACTAATTTTAAATCATGAAAATTGCGGTTGTTGGTGCTACGGGACTGGTAGGAACAAAAATGCTGGAAGTATTGGCGGAAAGAAATTTCCCCATCACGGAATTAATACCAGTAGCATCAGAGCGCTCTGTTGGTAAAGAGGTTTTTTTTAAGGGAAAGTCTTATAAGATTCGTTCAATGCAACAGGCAATTGATGAGGCGCCGGCGATTGCCTTGTTCTCTGCCGGAGGCAATACTTCACTAGAATGGGCCCCGAAGTTCGCCGAAAAAGGCATTACGGTGATTGATAATTCCTCCGCATGGCGCATGGATCCATCTAAAAAATTGGTGGTGCCAGAAGTCAATGCCAACGCGCTGGATAAAAACGACCGAATCATTGCCAATCCGAATTGCTCTACGATTCAAATGGTGGTGGCACTTCAGCCCTTGCATAAAAAATACAAGATAAAACGCGTGGTGGTTTCTACTTATCAGAGTGTTACTGGCACAGGGGTCAAGGCGGTGAATCAGCTGATGAATGAGCGTCAGCAGGGCAGCAGTGAGGAAATGGCTTATAAATACCGCATTGACCTGAATGTGATTCCTCAGATTGATGTCTTTATGGACAATGGTTACACCAAAGAAGAAATGAAAATGGTGAATGAAACCAAAAAAATTATGGGGGATGACAGCATTCGTCTGACCGCTACCACCGTCCGCATCCCCGTGATGGGTGGACATAGTGAGAGTGTGAATGTGGAATTTGAAAACGACTTTGATCTAACGGAATTAACTGACTTATTAAGAACTGCTCCCGGTGTGCTGGTGGAAGATGATGTTTCAGCACAGATCTATCCCATGCCAATGAATGCGCACAACCGGGATGAAGTCTTTGTGGGGCGAATCCGCAGAGACGAGTCCCAGGCCAACACCTTAAACATGTGGATTGTGTCTGATAATCTTCGAAAAGGTGCGGCGACCAATGCCGTGCAGATCGCAGAACACCTCATTAAACAAAGTTGGTTCGCCAAAACACCGTAAAGCCTCTGATTTTTGTCAGATGACGCCGCTTGGAAACAAAAAAATAATACATTTGAAACCATGATAACCAGACCCTTCAATTTCAAAAAATGGATCGATGAAAACCGTCATCTCCTGAAGCCACCGGTAAACAACAAAGTGGTCTATCGCGATACGGATTTTATTGTGATGGTGGTGGGTGGACCGAACAGTCGCAAGGATTATCATTACAACGAAGGCGAAGAATTCTTTTATCAGCTGGAAGGCGACATCACAGTAGCAATCCAGGAAGACGGAAAATCAGTCGAGGTAGAAATTAAGGAAGGCGATATTTTTTTATTGCCAGCTAAGGTTCCGCATAATCCGAAACGCGGCGCCAACACCATTGGATTGGTGGTGGAGCATAAAAAGAAAAACGGTGAACAAGACGGGCTGTTGTGGTTTTGCGAAAACTGTAATCACAAATTACACGAGGTGTATTTCACACTGAGTGACATTGCCACCCAGTTTCAGGGGGAGTTTAAAAACTTTTATGGGTCACAGGAATTAAGGACCTGTGAAAAATGCGGAACGGTAATGGAGCCGCCGCCGACCGTGGCTTAAAATTTAACATCAGGGTTTCCCTTTATTTCGTAACTTTATTTTCAGGAAGGCGCCGCAGGCTTTAAAAAACGCTTGGGTATGTTTTATGGTGGAAATACCAGTTTTATCGGCTTCGACTGAGTAAAGCAGGAAGACCACTTATTGAAGACTGCTGGGAATTGCCTTTTCCTGACTTAACTTTACTCTAATTGAAAACTTGGATTAACATAGTTCTCGTCCTAATTCTGACACTCTGCACTGCAGGGGCGTCCGGACAGATTAATAGTCTTCAGATCAGTAAGGAAAAGGAAAACATGTACAGTCCCTTCCTGTACTGGCACCATGGCGGCAAAGAAGGACTGGAGACCTTCAAGCAGGAGCAGCCCTATGAGTACTTAAAGGAATTATGGTATGTCTGCGAATCCTGGTATATCAAAAAAGATTATGTTGCAACAGGGGTGGCTTTAGATCCTTATGTGGTCTGCATTGAACGCTTTGAAAGTTACCGGAAAGAAAATGAGGAGGCTTACTTGGTATTGCCTGGCTGTAAAGATGCCATTGTGTTTTTACCTACCAGTCAATTAATTTATCGTCTCAAATGAAAAACAAAGCAAACAGACTGCTCAGCGCCTTGTTTTTTATTCTGTTCCTGACAGGAACGAGCGTATTTTGCCAATCTTCTTCTCCCGCGCCTTATTGCAATGGAGCCTATAGTTCCGGCAATTGTCTGCAGGGCGGGCCTCCAAATACATCGGGAAATAGCGTGAATGATTTTATTGACATTTTCAGAACCTCCGGTGGTAACACCAATATTAATAACGGTCCTTCTGGTTGTAATGGAAATGCGAATAATTACCAAAATAACTGTCAGCACTACCTACAGGTAAATCCGGGTCAGGTGATTACCTGTTCGGTACAGTCGGGTATTACTTTTGCGCAGGGCTTTGCGATCTGGGTGGACTGGAATCTGGATAATACCTTTCAAAATCCAGGTGAACAAGTAGCTGCAACGTCAAATGTTCCCCCTGCTGCAACACAAACTATACTCACCTTCACCATTCCGCCACTGATTCAAAACGGAGCCTATCGGATGCGGGTACGTTGTGCTTTTGCCACTAACGGGACCAATATTACTCCTTGCGGTACGTTTGGATTTGGCGAGACCGAAGACTATACAATTTATGTAGGACCTATTCCTCCCAATTCAGGCGTAATTTCGGCCACCGTTGCTTTGGCTCAGCCGACCATCTGTGTCGGGCAGTCCTTAAACTTCTCGATTAATACGCTGAATGCATCGGGACTTACTTATACCTGGACTGGTCCATCTGCATTTACATCCACGCTTCAAAATCCGATTATTAGTTCTGCTACAACCAGCGCATCGGGTGTGTATTCCGTTATCATTTCAAATAATTCCTGTCCCGCTACACGAACGGTTTCCGCTTTGGTTGTTGCCTTTCCGACGCTTGTCATTTCACCTGCAGCCCTCACCATCTGTCAAGGTGGAAGCTTTACGCCATCGGTTACACCAGTGGGTAACGCTGCTAATTTTACCTATTCATGGAGCAGCACTGCACCCGGACTGATCTTCAATCCGCAGCAACAGTCCACGCTCATCACCCCTGCCCTGCTGCCAGTGCTTCAGTCTGTGGCGGTTTACAATTATTCGGTTACCGTTAAACCGACTGCCCTTTCCTGTCCTACCAGCACGTTCATGACCTTGACAATCAACAATCCCTTTACTCCGAGCTTAAGTTTAATTTCTCCCCTTTGCAATAATAGCACACCTGTTCAATTTGCTGCAAGTCCGGGAGGTGGCATGTGGGGCGGAAGTCCGGCAGTTTCTGTCGGTGGCTTTTTCAGTCCAGCACTTGCAACAAGTTCCCTTGTGACTATTTCTTATTCTGTCTCCACCGGCAATTGCATGGTGTCAAATACCGGCACCATCGAAGTCAGCCGTTTCCACACGGCAGCGCTCTCTGGGAGTGTCAGCACGCGGTGTGTTCAGGATCCTGTGTATTACCTCAAGAACATTGTTCAAGATACCACCACAGGTAGTTGGAGCGGAACCAGTGTGTCCAA
>CALPON020000104.1 GCA_943325195.2 Sphingobacterium thalpophilum
CAGAGCTGTTCTTTCATGCCTAACTTCCACCCAATTATCAGAGGCCCTGTAAGTGGTCCAGTTACAATAGGGAATAATCACCACCGGAAATTCCAGACCCTTACTGGCATGGATAGTCATGATACGAACGGCATTCGTATTCTCCGGGATAATCATAGAGGCTTTTTTCTGACGAATGTCCCACCATTCGAAGAACTCGGACAGATTGGAATTCTTCATTACCAAAAATTCGCTGACATCATCCAGAAAAAAACGAATGTAGGCAAAGGCTCTTTCGGTCAAGCCCAAGGCCCTGCAGATGCGGACACAATTATCAAATAAATTACTGAGTGACAGTTCATCCTCATCCAGTGCGATGCCTGCGCGCTGCAGGATGGCGGAGAGGCTACTTCCCCTGGACAGACTCCGGAGTTCAGTATGAAACATCGCTTCCGTAATTTTTTTTGTCTGCCACAAATAATTCAGGACTGCTGCGGCACTGAGGCTGTCTTGCCTGTCGGCCTGATACCGCAGGCAGGCAAGAAGCGTATTGACTTCGAAATTATGGACCAGCAATAAAGAATCGGAAGACACCACGGGAACATCTTCGGCCATTAAAAAATCTGCGATCTGATTGCCAGCGCCGTTATTACGGCAGAGCACACAAATGTCCCGGTAAGCGTATCCGTCGCCTAGGGCTTCTGTGACCTGCTTCAGCACCAGTGCGCGGGTCCGCACATCCAGCTCATCTTTGTCTAGATCACCACTGTGTAGGGTCACCAGTCCTTCTGCCGTACTAATAATGTTTTGCTCGTGAAGATGATAGATACAGGCGTGGCGTGGACTAAGGTGATCTTTCGCCAGTTGCGTGAAGAACTGGTTATTGAATTGAATGACTTGTCTAGCACTTCTGTAATTGTCCTGCAAGCGCCGTTCTTCAAAATTTCGAAGGAGACTTTGCGCACGCTCTTCTACGGCGGCACTCCCTGTTTTATTATCCACTTTCGGAAGATCGGCAAACTGCTGAACATTGGCATTGCGCCAACGATAGATACTTTGTTTGCCATCACCCACGATTAGATTGAACCAACCCGCAGCCAGTGAGCTGTCGAGCAGGGGCAGAAGATTTTGCCACTGTAGACTACTTGTGTCCTGAAACTCATCCAGTAAAAAATGCTGGTAGCGTTCGCCCAGTCGCTCGTAGATAAAGGGGGTAGGCTCATTATTAATAATATCAAAGATCTTCTGATTAAATTCTGAAATAAACACCAGACGTTCTTCTTGTTTTTGTGCCTCTGTTAATTCCTCAATTTTTTTGAGCAGCATGAGGGGATACATCTGCTTACTCAAAATTTCACAGAGTGTAAAGTATTTGTAGTTGTTCTGTATGAAATTATACAACTCTTGCGCCAGTTGGGTGAGCTGCGGGGCAATCGCCTGCAGACTGCTGCTACCGGTGGTTTTGGATTTGCCATGCCATTGTCCGGACTGCAGTACTTCGTTCAGCACTTTGTTCGCCAGCGTATCCTCCTTTATCTGAAGTTGAGCACATTTCTGAAAAAAGGTCTGGGCACCTCTACTTTTTCCGCTAAAGTCCTCCGTGTTGATGTGATTGACAGCAATCAGATCCAGCGCTTTCTTCGCCTCCGTTTTTATGTGCGTTTTAAAGTGAAGAATAAAATCCAGAAACTGCAGTCGGAACTGTTCCAATTCAGAGCTGTCAAATTGCCGGAGTTGTTCCACATAGAGACCCGAATTTTCTTTTTGCAGCAATCTTGCAAAGTCCCGAATTTGCTGTTCGGGATCCCAAGAAGCATTGTCGCGTGCCTTATTCAGAGCATATTCTTTGAGCAGGTGGCTGACATAATCATCCTCGCCCACACTTGCAAAAAGCGAAGAAATCACTTTTTCATAAAAGCCTTCGGTGTCTAGTTCCAGATTAAAATTGACCGGTAGTTTTAAGTCATGCGCAAAGGTCTTGACGATTTTGTGCGTAAAACTATCAATGGTACCAATCGAAAGATCGGAGTAATGGTGCAGAATACTCTTGAGGACAATTTCCGCCCGTTTTCTGAGTTCAGCCGCGGTTATTTGTAAGTCGGCACACAACAAAGTGGTCATTGCACCGGTATTGTTTTCTGTGCTGATTTCGTGAAGGGCATCGATGACCCTGGATTTCATTTCCGCAGCGGCTTTGTTGGTAAAGGTCACGGCCAGGATGCGTCTGAAATTATAACTCAACCGCCGTTCATCGTGCAGTGAAAGACGCAGGTATTCGCGGACTAGGGTAAAAGTTTTACCGCTACCAGCGCTGGACTTATATACAACAAAGCTTTTCAATCAGGTGAATGCGTCAGGTGAAAATAAAAAAAAGGCTGCAATGTTCTGCAGCCTTTTTTTTGAAAACTAATTATTATTATTCATCATCATCATCGTCATCCGATTTCTTCGGTTTCACCGGCGTTTTTGGCGCATTAGGATCAACGAAATCAAAGCTCAGAATTTTGAAGGAAGTTCTACGATTTGTTGCGTGTAAGGCTTCTTTCCCTTCTTTTGTCCCTTCTTTATTAATCACCGCATCTAATACAAGTGGTTGCGTAGAACCATATCCTTTTGCAATCAGACGTTTTTCATTAATTCCTTTTTCTTTCACCAAGTAGTTCACACATGACTGTGCACGTGCAGCACTTAGCGTCATGTTACTGGCGGCAGAACCACGACTGTCTGTGTGCGAGTTCAACTCGACAACAGTTGTTGGATTATCCTTCATCACATTATAAAGGAAGTTCAGGGAATCTTTTGATTCTGGTAATAATTCATAGTCACCTACCTGGTAACGAACTTCCGGCATGCGTGGGTTCGGAACAATAGGAATAACGCAGAAATCTGCTACAAACTCCTTAGATTGTCCTTCACCTACGGTGCTGATTTTACGTACATCGCGGTTAGCTAGGAAGCCATCTTTGGGCTGTGAATTAGAGCGGGTTGATTTCTGAGTTTCTGTTGTGATCGTATAGGTTGTATTTTCTTTTAATTTAGTTTTATAGGAACCATCAGCCGGTGTAACAAGTTCGGAAATTGAACCATCGCTACCTACAATTTTTACTTTTACAAATTCAACTGGCTCGCCTTTTCCTTTTCCAGTGTTTGGATCGCCACAGTTGAGCAATTTACCGGTGCAAGTAAAGGCCAGCATCGGAAGACTGAAACTCCAGATATCATCATCTCCGCGACCGCCTTCACGGTTTGAGGTGAAGAATCCACGGTTTTTCTTTCCTTCGAAAACAATACCGAAATCATCAGCGGAAGAGTTCAAAGGGAATTTTAAATTTTCAACCGGCTTATTAAAACGTCCGTCTGCGCCTGCTTCTGCCACAAACATATCCAGTCCACCCAGTCCCGGATGATAGTCAGAAGATAAATATAATTTTTTGCCGTCATCAGAAATAGTCGGAAACACTTCATTACCTTCCGTATTAATGGTCGGACCCATGTTCTTAGGCTGACCCCACGCGTTTGTTTTTACATCAAATGAACACATCCAAATATCCGCTTTGCCATAACCACCACTCATATTAGAGCTGAAGTACAGCACTTTTCCATCTGAGCTGAGAGAAGGATGCAGGAAGGTAACAGTATCCGTGCTGAAAGGCAGACGGCTAGATTCTCCCCAGGTACTTCCCTGCTTACGGGCCATATAAAGTCCGCACTTATTTTGCATTCCTTTTTCTTCTGGACAACGGGTAAAGAAAATCATATCTCCTTTTTTGCTTACCCAGCCACGTCCTTCATTCACCTCGGTTGAAACCGCTGGTGGGAGGATGACCGGTGTAGACCATTTACCATTTTTGTCAAGTTTCGCTTCCCAAAGATCGCTTTTGTTGGCTCCCGTGATAGGATCTTGTCCACCCAGACTTCCGTCGCGGTTAGACGCGATGATGATGGTATTGT
The DNA here is from genome assembly GCA_943325195.2 of Sphingobacterium thalpophilum. Lineage (GTDB taxonomy): Bacteria > Bacteroidota > Bacteroidia > B-17B0 > Aurantibacillaceae > Aurantibacillus. The sequence goes on from CALPON020000104.1 coordinate 3,931, forward strand.
ATTTTTTATCGCTGAAAGACGGCGCATAATCGCGGCCTTTGGAATTAATCAACGCAATGTTCTCAACTTTATAACGCATTGGTGCATCGATCCATTTTTTAGCGAGGTCGCAGGACTTCGTTCCCAAGTCTGCTTTCTTCGCATCACCACCTTTTGCTTTGTAGTTTTTGAACTCTACAATTGCTTCTTCATATTTGCCCTGGCTTTTCATCACCTCTGCTAGGTGCAGATAGACGCTCGGATCGTCAAATCCGGCGGCAATGGCTTTCTGAAAATAAGCTTCCGCTCCTTTGTAATCGTTGATTTTCTGACTTGAAACGCCAGCCCGATACATAATTCTTGGTTTCGCCTCTTTTGAAGCGTTAGCAAAAGCGTCCTTATATAAGTTAACAGCGCTAAAATATTGACGCGCTTCAAAGGCCTCGTCCGCCTTTTTTAGCGACTTCTGCGAAAAACCTGAAACACAGAAGGTTAGTGTCACAAGTGCTGTTAAAGTAAGCTTGGTGATGTTTTTCATACTTCTCCTTTAAAATTAAGATGGGTGCTAAAATAGCGATTATTTTCAAATTGTTTAAAAAAAATCGCTGATAATTGCCATATTTTGATTTCTGCCCGACTTTTTGTGCTGACGAGCCCTGCATCCCTAGCCGCCTCTGCGCCTCTTAATTTCGTACTTTTGTGCTCTGGCTGGCATTTATCTACATATCCCCTTCTGCAAACGGGCGTGCACCTACTGTGATTTTCATTTCAGCACTCAGCTTGATCTGAAACCCCGTCTTGTGAATGCCCTCCTCCGGGAAATCGACCTGCGACGGGCCTATCTTGGTAATGAACGCATCGAAACGATCTATTTCGGGGGCGGCACCCCAAGTCTGCTCTCCGCTGTCGAAATCCAGACCATTTTAATGCGCCTGCGCGCGACCTATACTGTTGCACCAGAGGCAGAAATAACGCTCGAGGCAAATCCCGATGATATTTCCGCCGAAGCCCTGCAATCCTGGCGCTCACTGGGCATCAACCGCCTTAGCATTGGCCTGCAGAGTTTCAATGAGGAGGAGTTAAAGTGGATGAACCGGGCGCATAATGCTGCTCAGTCCCTGCAATCGGTTCAGCTGGCGCAGCAATACGGTTTTCACAACATCACCATTGACCTGATTTACGGTTCAAAGTTTCAAAGTGTTCAAAGCTGGGAGCAAACTCTGGAAACCACACTCCAATTGGGCATTCAGCACATCAGTGCCTATAATCTGACGGTGGAAGAGCGCACGCGGCTCGGAAATGCTGTTCTTAAAGGTAAAGAGCCGGATGTCAATGAAGACCTGAGCAGCGCACAGTTCCTGCTCCTTTCTCAGGTGCTCCGTAGCAGGGGTTTTCAGCATTACGAAATCAGCAATTTTGCGCTGCCAGGATTTGAAGCGCAGCATAACAGTAATTACTGGCGGCAACAGACGTACCTCGGTCTTGGCCCCTCTGCGCACTCCTTCAACGGCAATCATCGGCAGTGGAACGTCCGCAATAATCCGCAATATATCCGCAGTCTGGAAAACGGAGAACTTAATTTCGAGATGGAGCTGCTCAGTCCCCGCGATCTGTACAACGAATACGTGATGACGCGCCTACGAACAAGCTGGGGATGTGATCTGAAAGAGATAGAGGTCCGTTTTGGGACCCCAATTCTTCGTCATTTTGAAACGGTGTTGAAGGACTACCCGGCTGATTTTATCAGAAAGGACCAACTGCTTATACTCAATGATTCGGCAAGATTAAGGGCGGACGGAATTGCTTCTGCTTTTTTTATCCTCGAGGAAACGGCGGATTAATGCAGGACTATTATCCACACTGGCTTTGATCCACTCAAGGCGAACTTCCGCTTTTTCGTCGGCACTGAGATAGGGCTGCGCCACTTCGTTTCGGATGCGCTTGGTCAACTCATACATGCAGAGGGCGGCGCAGACACTCACATTAAAACTCTCGGTAAAGCCCATCATTGGAATTCTAACAAAGCCATCCGCTTCTTCGATTACCTCGGGGGAAACACCTTCCTGCTCGGTACCGAACACCAAGGCGGTCTTCTGATCGATGGGTAGGTTTTCGAGGGTGTATTCGTTATGGTGAGGGGTGGTGGCAATAATACGGAAACCTTTTGCCTTTAAGCTTTGCAGTGTCGCCCGAGTATTGTTGCTCTGATCCTTATACCGCTGCACACTCAGCCACTGACTGCTGCCCATGGCCACATCATCACTGATCCGCATGCGATTATAATTTTCAATAAAATGAATGTGTTGGACGCCAAAACAATCACAGCTGCGCAAGACCGCACTGGCATTGTGCGCCTGGAAAAGATTTTCAAGGACAATGTGCAGGTGAGACAGGCGCTTTTCCAGCACCTCATCAAAGCGCTGTAACCTTTTCTCTGCAACAAATCCAGAGAGAAAGGCAGTAAGTTCGTTGATTTCTGTCAGCTCCATTTTGCGGCTACAAAGAAAAACCTTTTTCCGGAATCGGCATAAAATCCCTACCTTTGTTTTGTACAAGGTTCTTTTTTAAACAAAAGATGAAAAGGGAATAGTGTGAGAATCACTAATAGTACCCGCTGCTGTGAGTCCTTCATCAGGCAGGAACATTCTAAGCCACTATGCACTTGCATGGGAAGGCGTTCCAGCCAGGGATAAGTCAGAAGACCTGCCTCGTATAGCATGAATATCAGCCTCCGGGAAAAGGGGAAGCTATTTGCGAAAATTGTTCCGTGTTTAAAGGTTCACATAGCTGGCGTCACTTCGCCGTGTTCGCTATTATTCTCCATTGTCCCGTTTTTTCGGGGACACTGCGGGCTCAGAATACCGTGCACTTAAACGAAGTCCAGGTTTCAGTAGAAAAAACTCAGTTTGGTGCAACCGGTAAAAAACTGGAAACACTGGATTCAGCCGCTTTGGCACGTTTTCAGTCACTGACTCTGGCACAGGCACTGTGCACCGAAAGTTCAATGCACATTAAATCTTATGGTCCCGGTGCCCTAGCTACTTCTGCTTTTCGCGGTGGGAGCGCTGCACAGACAGCCGTCGTGTGGAATGGTATTAATATTCAAAGCCGAATGCTTGGTCAAGTGGACTTGAATTTATTACCAACTTTTCTCTTTGATGCGGTGACCATTCAGTGCGGCAGCTCCTCAGCACTCTGGGGAAGCGGGGCAGTCGGCGGAAGTATTCTCTTAGATTCAAAAATGCCCTTCGGAAAGGGAAAATCATTTCTTTTGTCCGCAGGCGGCGGAAGTTTTGGTAATGCTACCGGGGGTTTTAAATACAACTTTAGCTCTGAACGTTTTGTTTCGACTACAAAAGTGTGGGGACGCTCTGCGCGAAATAACTTTCGCTACCAGAATCCTGAAGGGCCTTCCCTGCTGCAAGCTCAGCATGCAGGGTTTAATCAGAAAGGAATACAGCAGGAATTCCGTTACAAGATTTCCACTCGCCAAATCCTCACGCTCCATGCATGGCTCAGCGCAGCGGACCGAGAATTGCCCTCCTTTCAAGGCACACGAATTTCCGCTGCAAATCAAAGCGATCGCAATCACCGTTTTCTTGCTGAATTGGAACACCAACAAAAAAACTTAAGCATGCACTTTAAGTCCGCTTTCCTGCATGAGCAAATGGCCTACGACGATTCACTCAGTTCTGTTTTTTCTGCTAGCAAAGTCAACACGTTCATTTTGGAGACGGATAATTATTTACGCTGGCAGAATCATCTGCTGAATTTTGGCATGAGTGCTAGTTCTTCACAGGCAAGATCGTCGGCTTATGGGGGTTTAAGAAATTTATCTTTTATCAGCGTCATTGCCGGTAATACTTTTCGTTTGATCCAAAATCGTCTGCAAGTACAGGTGCATCTGAGACAAGATGTTTATGCGCAGGGCGCAAAGCCCTTTACCTTTAACCTTGGAGCAGAGCAGAAAATCGGAAACTATCTGAGCGCGCAGGTCGGTCTTGCAAGAGTTTATAGACATCCCACACTCAATGAATTATACTGGCAGCCTGGAGGTAACCCCTCCTTATTGCCGGAGACTGGGTATTCTGTGGAGTCCAGCCTGAGCTATGTGCGCAGTTTTGGTCCTTTTAAAGTGCAGTGCACTGCCGCAGCTTTTTCAAGAAAAATAAACAATTGGATACTTTGGGTCCCAGGTGCGGGAGGGAATCCTTCTCCGCTCAACTTGCTGGAGGTGTGGAGTAGAGGGACAGAAACGACCACAAAGTGTACCTGGTCTTTTGCAAAGGGCCTAACGGGCTTTTGTTTGAGGACGGCTTATGTGCTCAGCACGACAGAGAATTCGGCCCTACCTGCTGATGCCAGCCTTCACAAACAGCTGATCTACACGCCACGGTACACGGGCAATGGGACTTTCTTTGTGCAATATAAAAAACTGCGGGTGGACTATACGCAGTTGTATGTGGGTTATCGTTTTACGAACAGTGATAACGGCTCCTGGCTGAATCCCTTTACGACAGGTGATGTAAGAGCTTCGCTGCGACTGGATGAGGCTAGTCGTTATAGCTGTTCTTTGCTTTGTTCTAACCTGTTTAATCAGGCTTATGCAATGGTATTGGGACGCCCCGCCGCCTTGCGCTACTATGAATTTACTTTTATTTGGCAACCAAAAATCTAAATCAAGGAGATGAAAAAAAAATTAATTGTTATTTTAAGTGTGACCGCTGTGCTCTCACTATCCGCTCAACCGGTAGTGGAAACATTTGAAACATTTAGTCTGAGTACAAACTCCTATTATAAGGATACGAGCAACAAGGCCTTCCAGACTGCACAGGCAATCTTTACGCACGAGTGGCAGGGGGGGGCTTTTCCTTATTGGAGCGGCGGTTTTTCGTATACCAATGTGCAGGACTCTGCGAATGGCACCTACACCAATCTTTATGGCGTGATTCCTAGCAAGGGCTTCAACAATTCGGAGAAATTTTTAGTGGGACAAGATGCGGCCATCATTCGTACTAAAAATAAAATCACCGCCATCAATGGCTTTTACTTCACCAATACGACCTATACCTACAAGTCCATGCGCTACGGCGATGCATTTGCGCGGAAGTTTGGAGATACTACTGGCACAGGATCCGGCACAACGATAGCACAAGGCGCCTACCCCGATTTTTTAAAAC
>CALPON020000105.1 GCA_943325195.2 Sphingobacterium thalpophilum
AAATTAACCACTTAGGCACATAGAGAGAGGCATAGGACAAAGGTTGAAGGACGGTGGCGCTTAAGAATTAAACACATAGCCACATAGAGAGAAGGGTAATACTGGATGGCGGTGACGCTTAAAAATTGAACACATAGCCACATAGAGAGAAGGGTAATACTGGATGGGAGTGGCGCTTAAGAATTAAACACATAGCCACATAGAGAGAAGGGTAATACTGGATGGGAGTGGCGCTTAGAAATTAACCACTTAGGCACATAGAGAGAAGGGTAATACTGGATGGCGGTGACGCTTAGAAATTAACCACTTAGGCACATAGAGAGAAGGGTAATACTGGATGGCGGTGGCGCTTAAAAATTAAGCACATAGGCAAATACAGAGAAGCTTAAGATTTTTTAAAACCTACAAGGTTTTATTTTATTGAAGGAAAAAATAGAGCATCGATTTGCATGGGTTTGCGATAAGATGCAACGGAAGATCAAGCTGTCCTCTTACTTTTTTCGATTTTAAAATCGTGCGCCAAGGCTCACAAAGAAGGTCCTGCCGTTGGCGGGCAATAGTCCGGGTCCCGGATAGCCTCCTGCTCGTCGTGTTGCATACACTTCGTCAGTTAGGTTATTCAGCCCCGCCTTCAAGGTGTATTTTGAAAGGAGTAGATAGGTCGCTGAAAGATCAAGTACCTGGTACGCCTCTATTTTGCCAACCGTTCCTGCTGCATTTGCTTTTTCTGTATTGACCGCATCGGTGAAGCTTTCGGAAACCTGACTCAGTTGTGCCGTAACGGAAAGTGCTTTAAAGCGGTAAGTGATTCCATACCGTCCAATTTGTTGCGGTGCATTCTCGACGCGTTTGCCTTCTATGGCTTTAGTAGGGTCGCCTGCAAGGGCTGGATTATTCCAGCGCGTATATCTGGCGTCGACAAAAGCATAAGAAGAAAACACGCGCAATTGGGCCATCTTGGAATGGCTATTCAATAGTTTGAATAAATCGAGTTCAACAAAAGTCTCGATTCCCTTACTGACGGACGCACCAATGTTAGTGCGGTAAGCGACCTTATCTTGTAAGATGGTGCCGATACGGTTATTGTAATAAAGATAGAAAGCTCCCACATCAAATTGTAAGAAATTTTTCAAGGCGCCTCTAAAACCGAAGTCGGCATTGTAACCGCTGGCATCTTTTAAATTGGGATCGATGATGTCCGTCGTAGCTGCCGGCGTCAGTTCCGAATACGTCACGGGCCGATAGCACTGACTGAAGTTGGCATAGAGATTCGTTTCTATACTCGTTTTAAATCCCGCACCAATTCCCCCTAAAATAATCGTTCGCTTTTGCGTGGCCGGCTGAATGGTGCCGCTGGCGCTGGTATTGATAAAACCTCTGGCATCTGAATTCACCAGCTCGCAGCGAAGGCCAGGTGTAATAGTCAGGCGCTGACCCAACTTAAAATTGTTTTCCGCAAAAAGCGCATAATTTTCTGTCTCAAATTTTAACTCCCTGCCATAACCCGGCTTAGAAAGGGATAAATCGAAGCCATTACCCGTTGTGCCGTTACCAAGCTGACGACGCCAAGTGGCGCCTTTATAAGCGCGAACGCCAAGAGCAAGAGCACTTTTCTGATTCAGCATTGTATACGATTGAAGAAAGCGGAGTTCAGCGCCGTAGTTCACATACTGATCCTTATCGACTTGACGCGGGGTATAGGAATTCATGCTGATGTTAAAGCTGTCTGCCAAATTGATACCGCGCGTATATCCCACACTGTTGCGCTCCGCATTCGTTGTAAATAATTTAAGATTCCAATTTGCATTTGCATTCATCTTGTAATCCAAAATCACCGCGCCGACGTTCCAAGGGGTACTCATCCAATTACGGGCACGTGAGGACTGACGGGCATTCTGTGAAAACTGCTGATCGGTGAGTCCACCTGGCTGCTGACTCTGGTAATCCATACGCGTGTACTGAAAAGCCAATTTAAGTTTACCAGTGATGTCGTAAGTAAGAGACGCATACCCTGTATTGATTGCGTAGCGACTATTGTTTCGCCAACCATCCGCACTTCGGTGATGAAAATAAGCGTAGTAAGAAATTTTTTTGTAGGTGCCTCCCACTGCATTGTAGGCATTATAAAGGCCGTAGGAGCCTTTTGTTTGTTGCGTTTCAAAACTAAAGGCCTTGTCTTTTGGCGCTTTTTTTATTTCATAATTAAGCAATCCACCAAACTGAGGGCCAAACTGCAGAGAGGCCGCACCGCGCACAAGTTCAATTTTTTCAAGCGCTTCCATGGGTGGACTAAAATAAGACTCTGGGTAGCCAAAAACTTCGGAAGAGATATCATAACCATTCTGACGCACATTAAATTCCCAGGAACGATTTGGACTAAGGCCCCGCGTGGCAATGCCAACCTGAATGCCAGATCCATCATTTTCCCAGATGCTCAATCCCGGCACTTTCGCAAAAACCTGTCGTGTATTATTGCTAGAGAGGTCCGCATCCAGTTTATCCAGACGAATGACTTCATTTTTCTTTCCTGCATAAATAATGGTCCCCTGTACATCTGGCAGCCGCTCGATTTCTGAAATCCTTTTGGGTGTTAGGATGTCGATTTCAAATAGGTTGATTAGTTTTAAACTATCCTGCCCTTGGGCAATAAGGGAGTTTGTTGACACCAGCAGCACTATACCCATGAGGTACTTCTTCATCTTCTTTGCTTTTAATTTTGTTCGAACGTAACTGCCATTTGCACTGCGGTAAAGCGCATAGCAGAAATTCCATGCAAAACTACAAGCGGAGCATCGGGCCCACAATACCCTGAAAAAGGTATTTTAGATTGATTCTAAATAAGATTAGTGATCTTGGAGATTCGGGAAGCAACAGGGTTTGACGATACAACAGCCAAAACTTCTTAGTCCCTTACTGAATGCCGGTTTTGTTTTTTTGTAAAACCTCAACCGTGGAGCAGACTTGTTGTGTTTTAAAAGCAGCAGCTAATCAAGCTTAAAGGGATAAAAGAAAAACACGATTTCCCCATGGGGACTGCTTTACTTCGCTGCTTTCTTGACTTATTGATGTTATTTAAGATTGACAAGCATTTAGTCTCAGGCAAATTTTTAGATCTAAGCTTTAACGATGACCTCTAAGGCTTTGACCCAGTCTTCTGATGCATTCAGACTTGGCACCAGTGTGATTTTTTCGCCGCCATGTTCATGAAAAATCTCCTCGTATTCCGTACCGATTTCATGAATTGTTTCGAGGCAATCGGCCACAAAGGCGGGAGAGAAGACGAGTATTTTTTTTGCTCCTTTTTTTCCGAGTTCTTCTACAATCTTGTCACTGTATGGTTTAAGCCATTTGTTGTCGAGACGACTTTGAAATGCGGAGGTATACTTTCCCACCGGAATTTGCAAAGCATTTACGAGGAGGCGTGTGGTGGCCATACAATTAGCGCGGTAACAATACTGATTATTCACCGTGATGCTATTACAGCAGTCGCCCATCTTACAGGAATTCTCACCATAATGGACAGCGCCTTTGCGAATCTGACGCTCGGGCAAACCATGATAACTAAACATCACATGATCATATTGGGAGTGATCAAATTTTTGTGCCTGAGCGATGAGTGCTTTTTGAAAAGCAGGATGATCATAAAATTTTGAAATCACTTTTAGATCCGGAATAATCTCCCAACCTTTTATTAAGCGAAATACTTCTTCAATTGTACTTCCCGTGCTTGAGCTAGCGTATTGGGGATAAAGAGGAAGAACGGTAATAGAAGAAGGTTTTTGTTTTCGCAGTCGCTCCAGCGCGGCGCCGATAGAAGGCGATTGATAGCGCATGCCTAATTCCACAATATACTCCTCCCCCATCTGCTGCTGTAATTTTTTTTGTAGATCGAGACTGTGAATTAAAAGAGGCGAACCCTTTTCTGTCCATATTTCTTTATACAGTTTAGCAGAGCGGGCACTGCGGAAAGGCACAATAATGAGATTCACCAGCAGGAACCGGCCAATGGCATTGATATCAATTACGCGTCGGTCGTTCAGAAACTGCGTGAGGTATTTTCCCACCTTTGGCGTCGCAGGTGAATCGGGAGTGCCGAGATTAATGAGGAGTATGGCCTTTTTCATGCGGAGAGAACAATCAGGACTGTTCTTTGTTCAGAATTGTCTCCTCTTCCTGCCCACTTGCCTCAGGCTTTTGATCAGCGGCAGGTGCGGAGGGGGTAAGTGGCTGTGTAAAGCGTTTTTGAAATAAAATAATGGTTATCACGCCGCCGGAAATAGCAGCATCGGCAAAGTTAAAAATGGGACGAAAGAATTGAAAATCCTCCCCTCCCCAAATGGGAAACCAATCCGGAAAATGCCCGCTGATTAAAGGGAAGTAAAACATATCCACCACACAACCATACATGGCAGAAGCGTAGCCTGCACCATTTAATTTTGCAATGCCATCGTAAGGCAGATACTCCTGAAACTGAAGGTCGAGGGCAGTCCCTCTGTCGAATATAAGTCCATAGAATGCAGAGTCCAGGATATTTCCAATGGCACCTGCGAGGATAAGGGAAACAGAAAAAATAAAACCTTTGTGTTCCTTTTGCTTTACGATGTGTGCTACATACCAAGCGCCACCGATACAGGCCAGAATGCGAAAAATACTCAGTGTCAGTTTACCAGCTTCTCCCCCGAATTCAAAGCCAAAGGCCATTCCGGGATTCTCGGTGAAATGCAGGATACACCAGTCCGTCAAGCGTCCCACTTCGCCAAGCGGATAATGCATTTTGATATAGATCTTTATAAATTGATCAATAACAAGAACAGAAAGGACGGTGAGCAAGGGGGTTTTGAATTTCGACCACATGATTTAAGAGCAATTAAATAATACTTCAGGGGCAGGGAAAATAAAAATGCCCTTCCGGAGAAAGGCATTTAAAAATTCCGTTATAAAAATCAGGATTGATTGAGTTTAGCATCAATTCCTAAAGTCGCATGAGGCACAGAGCGCAGACGTTGAGTCGGAATTAGTTTTCCCGTAACACGGCAAATGCCGTAGGATTTGTTTTCAATCCGCACCAGTGCATTTTTAAGATTGACAATGTATTTCTCTTGACGGGAAGCCAGCTGAGCCGTTTCTTCCTTACTCATCACATCACTGCCATCTTCCAGTAACTTAAAAGAAGGAGAAGTATCATCGGTTCCGTGATTATCTTCATTGGACAGAGTCTGCTTCAACAGATCATAGTCCATTTGCGCTTCCTGTAATTTTTCAAGGATGAGGGCTTTAAACTCAGCGAGTTCTTTATCCGAATAGCGTGACCGTTTATCATCTGTATTTACAAATGGTTTTGGTATGGCTACATTTCCTTTCTTAATTAAGGGGCGGTTGATATCGATTTGCAGAGGACGGTTGCGGATATAAGCTTCCATGCTACCACCACTAGATTTTCCTTCATTTTTTTTACGACGACCGCGTCCACGTTTCTCAGGCACTTCATCATCATCATCATCTAGGTCCGGCGCCGGAGCACCTTCCAAGTCGACGAGACCGGCATCATCCAGATTGGGATCGATTGTTTCCTCTTCTTCCGGTTTTTCATACTCATCCTTTACTTCGACATCGGCGTCTTCTTCCTCTTCTTCGGGCAGATCCTCTTCTTCCTCATCATCTGCACCAGCTTTTCCTTTTTTGCCTTTTACTTTTACAGCTTTTTTTGCCTTGCCTTTTTTAGCAACAGCATCAATGGGCTTACCCGGTTTTTTTGCAGACTTAGGACTTTCTTTAGGGGCGGGCTTTTTGTTTTTAGCAGGGACCTCTTTTTTCGTGAGTTCTTTTTTCTTCAGTTCTTTTTTCGCAAGCGGCTTGGTCATCTTCTTCTTCTCTTCTTTTTTTGCGATCGGCTTAGCCGTCTTTTTTGGTTTCGCTGCTTTCTTGACCGGCTTTGACGGTTTTGCTACAGTTTTGGTCACTTTCTTTGCTGCTTTTGAAACAGCAGGTTTAGGCGCAGACTTTTTCGCGCTACTTTTCACGGTTTTGGCAGCTGGCTTTGTAGTTTTCTTCACCACTTTTTTGCTGTCTTTCTTTTTAGCCATAACTAGTTTAGTTTTTCAATTGAAATTAAAGTAGTAATCAACTCATCAACTTCTATCGTTGTTGCACTTTCAGTAACAATGGTTTTAACCAACTGCAAATCACTCGTTAATGTTTCAGAACAAATATAACTTAAATTATTTTTGATAGCGGGGTCCAATTCCGAATTTTCCTGGATTCTGACTGAAATTCGATCTGTTACATCAAATCCCCGGTCTTTTCTCAAATTCTGAATGCGGTTCACCACTTCGCGAGCCAGACCTTCTTGACGCAGGGCCGTGCTCACGTTCACATCTAAGGCCACGGTCAGCGCGCCACTGTTGGCAACTTTCCAACCTGGCATATCCACAGGCACAATCTCCACATCTTCCGGTAGCAGCTCAATTCGCGTGCCATCCAGCTCCACCACACTTAATTGCGCCTTCTCTATCTCGCTGATAATCTTCTGCGCATTAACGAGTGCATAAGCCTGCACCGCTTTCATCTGCTGACCACACTTCTTGCCAAGTGTCTTAAAATTCAGTTTCAGATCCTTCACAATCTCGGTCTGACTTTCATCTACAAATTCAATTTGTTTAACATTCACTTCATTCAGAATCAGATCCTGAACAGCTTCCACGTCGGATTGGAAAGCAGCATCAAAAATAGGAATCTGTATGCGTTGCAGTGGCTGACGCACTTTGAGGCTTTCTTTTTTGCGAATACTCAACACCATGGAGGAGATTTTCTGCGCCATTTCCATGCGCCGCTCCAACTGCTTGTCCTGACTGGTTTTGTCTACTTGAATCAAATCCGTCAGATGAATACTTTCTGCTCCTTTACCTGACTCTTTAGGCTGAGGGGCGCGTAGATTCTGATACATCCAGTCTGAAAAGAAAGGTGCAATGGGACTCATCAGCTGCGACACGGTTAACAGACAGCTGTACAAAGTCTCATAAGCTGCTTTTTTATCGGCACTCATTTCTCCCCGCCAGAAACGACGGCGTGAAAGACGAACATACCAATTACTGAGATGCTCATCAACAAACTCTTCAATGGCGCGCGCGGCCCGGTGCGGCTCAAAATCCTCATAATACGCAGTGACCTCTTCGATCAGACTCTGTAGTTCGGACATAATCCAGCGATCCAGTTCACCACGGTCCTTCACCGCTGTCAGCGTCTTATCATCTGGTACAAAGCCATCCACATTCGCATACAGCGCATAAAAACCATAGGTATTGTAAAGTGTACCGAATAATTTACGTTGTACTTCGGCAATTCCTTCTGTGTCAAATTTTAAATTATCCCATGGCGCCGCATTGGCGATCAAGTACCAGCGGGTGGCATCTGCACCATACTTCTCAATGGTTGTAAAAGGATCAACAGCGTTTCCGAGCCGTTTGCTCATCTTGTTGCCGTTCTTATCCAGCACCAGTCCATTAGACACTACATTTTTATAGGCCACGGAATCGAAGTTCATGGTTGCAATCGCGTGCAGGGTAAAGAACCAGCCGCGGGTCTGATCTACGCCTTCTGCAATAAAATCAGCAGGGAAGGCCTTCCTCTCATCAATCAGGGCTTTATTCTCAAATGGATAATGCACCTGCGCATACGGCATTGCACCGCTGTCAAACCAGACATCAATTAAATCCGGTTCACGGAATAATTTTTTTCCGTTTTTCTCAAGCACAAGTGCATCGGCATAAGGCTTATGTAAATCAAAACGATTATAATTGTCAACAGAGAAATCACCTGGAACAAAGCTTGAAAGCGGATTCTCCGTCATCATCCCCTTTACTACGGCATTCTCAATTTCTTTTTTCAATTGCTCCACGCTGCCAATTACCAGCTGTTCGGTCTTGTCTTCACTGGTCCAGATTGGAATCGGAATGCCCCAGAAACGGGAGCGACTTAAATTCCAGTCATTTAGGTTTTCCAGCCAATTACCGAAACGTCCGGTACCGGTGGCCTCCGGCTTCCAGTTAATCGTTTTGTTTAATTCAATCATCCTGTCCTTCATCGCAGTAGAGCGAATGAACCAGGAGTCCAGCGGATAATATAAAATAGGTTTGTCTGTCCGCCAGCAGTGCGGGTAGCTGTGTTCGTAATTTTCTTTTTTGAACAACTTGCCTTCTTCCTGAAGTTTAAGGACAATCCGCTCATCCACACTGAGGTAAGCTTTTAGTTCTTTAATTTTTCCTGCGCCTTCTAGAATCGCTTTCTGTTTTTCGAATTCAATTGCTTTTTCATCCGCGTTGAGATAATCTTCTTTTACAAATTCTTCGCCATAAAGAAAAACACCATCCTGCACCTCCGGTAAAAACTTACCGCGTTTGTCCACCAGCGTCAAGGCACCAATGCCATTCTGACGAGCAACTTTAAAGTCATCCGCACCAAAGCTTGGTGCAATGTGCACAATACCGGTACCGTCTGTGGTGGTGACAAAATCCCCACAAACGATGCGGAATGCATCGCCCTCAGTGGGTTGAGCAAAATTTAATAATTGATGGTAGTTTAATCCTTCTAGTTCTGCGCCACTCAATTTTTTCTGAATGACAAATGGAATAGCTTTATCGCCAGCTTTATAATCCTCTAATTTTAGTTCTGCATTTTTGGGATTAAAATAGTTTGACAATAAGTCTTCTGCTACAAGTACTTTGATAGCTTTCATCTCTTCTCCCTTCAGGGGATTTGGATGAAAAGTCTGCACCAGCGCATAGGAAATCGCCTTGCCCACAGCAAGCGCAGTGTTAGAGGGCAGTGTCCAAGGAGTGGTGGTCCATGCCATTACATAAACTGGCAGATTGTCGGAATTTATTTTTTTCTCTGCCTCTGCTGTTAAGCGAAACATGGCGACAGCGCTGCGGTCCTTCACATT
>CALPON020000106.1 GCA_943325195.2 Sphingobacterium thalpophilum
CGCAGGCATCGCACTGGATGAGGATGAACTGTCACTCAGTAATTTATTTGATAATTGTGTCCGCATCTGCAGGGCCTTGGGCTTGACCGAAAGAGCCTTTGCCTACATTCGTTTTTTTCTGGATGATGTTAGCGAATTTTTGGTAATGAAGAATTCCAATCTGTCCGAGTTCTTCGAATGGTGGGACATTCGTCAGAAAAAAGCCTCTATGATTATCCCGGAGAATACGAATGCCGTTCGCATCATGACTATCCATGCCAGTAAGGGTCTGGAATTTCCGGTGGTGATTATTCCCTATTGTAACTGGACCACTTACAGGGCCTCTGATAATTGGGTGGAAGTTAGGCATGAAAGAACAGCTCTGCCGGTCTCGATTGTCAATATGGCTGGCAAGGCCCAGAGCTCAGGCTTTGAAAAAGAAGTACAGGAGGAAAATGAAGAGCAGGTGCTCGATAATCTCAACCTCCTTTACGTCGCCTTTACCAGGGCCGCTTCCCGACTGCATGTCATCACCTACAAGAGCAGCGGCCAAAGGAAGGAAACGGTGGCTACATGGATTAATGATTATGCCGCGGCGCAACTGAAAGAAAAGGAACAAAACGTCTACGAACTTGGCATTCGCGAAACATACATACCCAAAAAAGAAAGACAAAGTTCCGCCACCTTTGACCTACAGCCACTCACCTTAGCCAGTGCCGGCAACGTGGTCCGAATTAAATCGGCCCACTTATTAGCCACGGAGGAAGGCGACCAAGCCAAACAACAGGGCATACTTATGCATTGGTTGCTCAGTCAGATTCGCGTTCCAGAGGACCTCGAAGCAGCGCTTGAAAAAGGACTGCAGCAGGGCCAAATGACAGCAGCAGAAGTCCCGCCCCTACGTGACAAGTTGAGCAGACTCTTAAAACATGTAGATCTGCAATTCGCCTTTGAACCACAGACAGAACTTTGGCTGGAACGCGAATTGGTCAGTCCCAATGGCCTGGTGCTGCGGCCGGACCGATTTTCCAAAACAAGCGATGGCTATCTGCTCATTGATTATAAAACAGGAAAAGAAAATTATAAATCGCATAGCCGACAACTGTATAATTACCAAGATGCCCTCGAAAATCTGGGCTATACAGCCATCCGCAAACTACTGGTCTACATTGACGAAGAGCAGGTAGTTGAAGTAAATTAGTTATCTTCGTCGCAACTATCAGACATGAAAATTCACTACGCATTCCTCCTCGCTGTCAGCCTTCAGGTAACAGCTCAAACACCAGGCATTAATTATGCCAACATTGATTCTACCGTAAATCCCCGCAACGATTTTTACGGATTCTGTAATGGCAAATGGCAAAAAACATTTGTCCTGCCTGAAAGTGACGCCCGCTACGGCTCATTTAACGAGATCAATGAAAATAACCTTAAAAAAATAAAACTGATTTATGATGCTGCAGCAAAAAATACAGCAGCAGCTCCTAATACCAATCCTCAAAAACTGCGTGATTTTTACGTCACAGCGATGGATACTTTAAAAGCAGATAAGCTTGGTGCTGCTCCGATTGAGGCGCAGATGGGCCGAATTGAAAAGGTGAAGACACTCGATGAATTGCTCGTCTTGAAATCAGATTTGGAATTCGACGGCGTTAATTTGTTTTTTGGTACGGGTGTATCCGCAGATTTAAAAAACAGTAAGCGCAATGCATTTCAAATTTCCCAAGCAGGCCTGGGACTAGGGGACAGGGATTATTACTTTTCTGACAAATTTGAGAACATCCGTGTGCAATATAAACTGTACCTACGTTCACTTTTTACTTTATCCGGTCAGGCAGCAGAAGAAGCTGAAAAAAGTGCAGAAACCGTATTTGAATTTGAGAAACAACTATCGGACCAGTCTCTAACCCGCGTCCAGCAGCGTGATTTGGAGAAAATGTACAATCCATACAGCGGCAAGATGCTGGCGGATTTGACACCGAAAATCAAATGGGCTTCTTATTATGCAACGAAACAAATAAAACAACCCGATACAGTAATTGTGGGCATGGTGGACTACATGAAGCAATTAAACTGGCTGCTAGAAAGAGCGCCGATCGAGAATTTAAAGTTATATGCAAAAGCGCAGTTACTGATGGAAGCGGCGCCTTATCTGAGTCGTAAATTCGTGGAAGTGCATTTTTCGTTTCGCGGCAAAGTACTCAGCGGCGCGCAACAGATGAAACCACAATGGCAACGTGTACACAACGCCATCAATGGCAGCATGGGTGAAATCGTGTCACAAGAATTTGTGAAAAAATATTTTACACCAGAAGCCAAAGTAAAAATCAATAAATTAATTGACAATCTGGTACTGGCCTATCGCGACCGTATTGCGAGCCGGACTTGGATGAGCGAGGAAACAAAAAAACAAGCGAACCGTAAATTAGACTTGCTAATCCGCAAGGTCGGCTATCCGGATAAATGGAAAAATTATGCAGCACTCCAGGTAAAAACAGATAATTACTGGGCCAACATTTGTCGCGCTAATCGTTTTTTGACAATAGATAATCTCAACGACCTCAAGAAGCCGGTGGATCGGTACAAGTGGCAGATGACGCCGGTTACTGTGAATGCTTATTATGATCCGACAACGAACGAAATCACCTTCCCAGCTGCAATTTTACAG
This sequence comes from Sphingobacterium thalpophilum, assembly GCA_943325195.2. Lineage (GTDB taxonomy): Bacteria > Bacteroidota > Bacteroidia > B-17B0 > Aurantibacillaceae > Aurantibacillus. Next base: position 2,648 of record CALPON020000106.1, read on the forward strand.
CCGCCCTTCTTTGATCCCAATGCAGAAGATGCTGCCAATTACGGTACAATGGGCTCCATCATTGGTCATGAACTAACGCACGGTTTTGATGACATGGGTTCACAGTTTGATGCTGAGGGGAATATGAAAATGTGGTGGACAAGCACAGATTATGAGAACTTTAAAAAACGGACCGCCAGTATTGTAAATCAGTTTGACAGCTATGTTGCCATTGACACTTTGCACGTAAATGGTAACATGACACAAGGCGAGAACATTGCAGATTTGGGTGGATTAACCATGGCTTATTATGCCTATAAGAAGTCACTTGCAGGCAAGCCATCAAAAATGATGGGTGGCCTGACGGGAGAGCAGCGCTTCTTTATTGCTTGGTCGCAAGGTTGGAAGCAGAAGACCCGCGATGAAGAGTTAAAGCGGTTACTGACGGTGGATTATCATAGTCCCGCTTATTTCCGCGCCTTTGCACCACTCAGCAATATGAAAGAATTCTACGAAGCATTTGGGGTGCAGCCAGGAGACAAAATGTATGTTCCCGAAGATAGACGCGTAGAAATCTGGTAACATGCGACACTTGCTGCCCCTATTGTTTCTCGTAACAAGTATACTTCATGCGCAGCCTGAAAAGATTTTAGAAACTTGGAAAAAAGATAAGGACCTGCATTATGCCAGTATTAGCTGGAGTGTGCGGGACTTATCTTCTCTCAAGATCCTCTCTGAACACCTTCCCCACACTCTACTTATTCCCGCCAGTACCCAGAAAATTTTCTGTACTGCGACGGCATTGAGTAGCTTTGGTCCCGACTACCGTTTTGAAACAACTCTTTGTTACACGGGCACCTTAGATAAAATAAAGGGCGTACTGAAAGGAGATTTGATCATTGTTGGCAGTGGCGACCCCTCCCTTCATTCCAAATATACCGGTAGCGGGAATATAACTGATAAATGGGCGACCGAACTTTTTAAGGCGGGCATTCGAAGTATCGAAGGTGGCGTCATTGGTGATGCTAGTGCTTTTCCGAAAGCGATTCCCAGCAACTGGTTATATGAAGATGTCAGCAATTATTATGGCGCAGGTGTTTGCGCATTAAATTATGCCGATAATCTGTTCACACTCACCTTTAATAGCGGTGAAGCCGGCACGCAAGCAAGTTTAAGCGGCATGCGACCAGTGTATGAATCCCAACCGTATCAAATTACCCATTCGGTCATGGCATCCGGCAGGAGTGATGAAGCTTATGTCTACGGTGATCCTAGCTCCTTTACGCGTAGTGTCAACGGCACAATTCCTCCGAATAAAAAGAATTACGAACTCGATGCCACGCTTCCTGATCCCGCGCTCCTCTGCGCAGAAAGCCTGCAGAAGAGCCTGCTGGCACAAGGGATATCCTGCAAAAAAAATGCGAAGTCCAGGTATCAGTCCGCTGCAAGCGAGCAGCTCACCTTGGTCCATACACATTTCTCCCTCCCTTTAAAACAATTAGTTCAAATCACCAATCAGTACAGTAACAACCTGTATTGTGAAGCTCTGCGCTTCCTACTTGGAAAGGGCGATGCTGAAAAGGGGCTACAGGAAATTAAAAAAAATGCCTCCAATTATGGCGTCGATACCAGCGGCTTATTTCTGGCCGATGCGTCAGGACTCAGTCGCCTGAATGGCTGCACGACAGATGCGCAGTGTTTGTTTCTAATAAATGCACTTAAAAACCAAAAAATTAGTCCCATTTTTCTCCAGAGTCTCCCGGTTTCAGGAAAAAGTGGAAGCCTTGCAACGCTGGGTAAGGGGACCTTTCTTGAAAATAATCTGGCTGCAAAAAGTGGTTACATGACCCGTGCGCGCGCTTACACCGGCTACCTTAAAACAAAGTCCGGGAAAGAGCTCGTATTTTCTGTAATTATTAATAATTTCAGTTGCAGCGGTAAAGCCATGAAGCCTAAATTTGAGGCATTTCTGCTTAGCCTTGCAGAACTATAAACTAGAAACGCATCATTATGAAAACATATCTGATTAAGGGAGCCACCCTGGTAAATGAAGGGGAGAATTTTGTGTCTGACGTATTAATTAGAAACGGTCTTATAGAAAAAATTGACCGCCATATATCTGCTGAAGGCGCTATAGAAATAAATGCAGAAGGTTTGGTGCTGATGCCAGGCGCGATTGATGACCAAGTGCATTTCCGCGAACCCGGACTCACACACAAGGGAGAAATAAAAACAGAAGCCCGCGCAGCAGTGGCAGGAGGCGTCACCAGCTATATGGAGATGCCCAATACCGTGCCGCAAAGTACAAGCATAATTGAACTCGAAAAGAAATACACGCGCGCCGCAGAATGCTCGCTAGCCAACTACAGCTTTTTTATGGGCGGCAGCAATCATAATGTGGAAGAGACGCTAAAAGTAGATTACACTAAAGTCTGCGGCCTGAAAATATTCATGGGGTCCAGTACCGGTGATATGCAGGTAGACCATGAAGATGTTTTAGAGGAGTTTTTTGCTAAAGTGCCTGCCCTCATCGCCACTCACTGCGAATTCGATCCCCTCATAAAAGAAAACCTGAAACGCATTGTGGCGGAATACGGTGAAGACCTGCCAGCCTACTTCCATCCCATCATACGCAATGAAGAAGCGTGTTATCATTCCTCATCACTGGCAGTTGCACTGGCTAAAAAACACAATACACGTTTGCATATTTTGCATATTTCCACTGCCAAAGAACTCAGTCTCTTCACCAACAAAATTCCGCTCAAAGAAAAACGCATTACGGCAGAAGCTTGCATTCACCACCTCTGGTTCAGTGATGAGGACTATGCAACAAAAGGCAATCTGATTAAGTGGAATCCTTCGGTGAAGACCGCTTATGATCGGGAAAAGATTTTCGAGGCGGTATTGAACGGGACCATCGATGTAATTGCGACCGATCATGCGCCGCACACAAGCGAAGAAAAATCGCTGCCTCTGCTGAAAGCACCAAGTGGGGGGCCATTGGTGCAACATAGCATTCAGGCCATGCTGGATTTTTATCACGACAAAAAAATTAGCATAGAAAAAATTGTGCAGATGATGAGTCACAACGTGGCTGATTTATTCCGGATTCAAAAACGTGGTTATATTCGCGAAGGCTATTTTGCAGATTTGGTCTTAGTAAATCTCAACAAACCGTATACTGTGACCAAAGAAAATATTTTATACAAATGCGGTTGGAGTCCCTTCGAAGGTCACACTTTTAAAAGTAGCATTGAAAAAACTTTTGTAAATGGTAATCTGGTGTTCGATCAAGGCAGCATTCAGGAAGTCGCCATTGGCAGCCGCATGACCTTTGATGCACCAGCGATCTAAAGATGAAACAAGGAGAACAATTTATTGAGGGAATGGAACTGCTTGCGCGTCAGGCGGGAGCATTTATCCGCCAAGAGCGAGAAAACTTCAGTTATCAGAAGGTAGAGATTAAAGGTCTGAACGACCTGGTTAGTTATGTGGACAAGGGTGCAGAAGCTCTCATTGTGAAAGGTTTACAGGAGCTTCTTCCCGAAGCTGGCTACATTGTCGAAGAGAACACGGTGCAGGGAAAAAAAGAATACAACTGGATTGTGGACCCTCTCGATGGCACAACTAATTTTGTGCATGGCATTCCTTGTTATTCCGTCAGCATCGCACTAGAGCACAAGGGGGAAATTCTAGCCGGCGTCGTTTATGAAATCACACGCGACGAATGTTTCTCCGCATCGCAAGGCAAAGGCGCCAGCTGCAACGGTAAAAGTATTTCAGTATCGGCCCGTACGCAATTATCCGAAAGTCTTGTTGCGACGGGTTTTCCCATTTATAATTTTGAACGCATTGGTCCTTATCTGCAGACCTTAGAGACGCTTATGCGGGGCACCCATGGTCTGCGCCGCATCGGTTCAGCGGCGACTGATTTGTGTTACTTGGCCTGCGGACGTGTGGATGCATTTTTTGAATATAATCTCAATGCTTGGGATGTGGCAGCAGGCGCTTTGATTGTGATGGAAGCTGGGGGAATGGTAAAGGATTTTTCAGGAGGTCACAACTGGCTCTTCGGAAGAGAACTGTGTGGCAGTAATGCCCTGCTACATGGGGAGTTTCAAAGTCTGGTTTCAGAAAAGTTTAGAAAGTAATCGACTCTGATTTTTAAATTCTTTCTCGCTCGTCAAAATGAAATTATTAGCAAAGCGAAAGCGATCATCGAACGATGTGATTACTTTTTCTCCAACTTCAACATTGTCCATTCGTTTTCTTGCCGCGAAGCCACATCATGCAAACCAAAGGGCGCTGCAAAGTTTTTTAATTCTTCTGCATCTGTCATAAAGAAGCCACTCAGCAATAAAATGCCACCAGGATTTAATTTCTTGGCATAGCTTGGTATCTGCGCTTTCAGAATGTTTTTGTTGATGTTCGCAAGAATAACATCAAATGCTGCCTCCATCTCGAGTAAATCGACATCTCCTTTTAAGACGGTAATATCGGGATAGCCGTTCTGCTGACAATTCTCAATACCATTCTCCACGCTCCACTGATCAATATCAATGCCCACTACCTCGGCAGCACCAAGCATCTTGGCAAGGATGGCGAGAATGGCGGTACCACAGCCCATGTCTAGTATCCGTCGACCCTCAAGGTCCAGTTCAAACAATTCCTTACACATTAGCCGTGTGGTCTGATGATGACCCGTGCCGAAACTCATCTTAGGCATGATGACAATTTCTTTTTGAAATCGCTCATTCGCTGCATGAAAGGGAGCGCGGATTAAGAGCAAATCATCCACTTCCACCGGCTCGAAATTTTTCTCCCACTCCTCATTCCAGTTCTCCTTTTCAATGCGTTCAATGCTATAACTAAAAAGAAAATCATCAAAGACGAATCCCTCGAGCTGGACCTGATTATTAGATTCCTCCTGTAAATAAGCAACAAAGCCATTTTCCAAGGTATCAAAACTTTCAAAACCCATATCCGCAATCATGGCCATCAGAATTTCCGAGCCAGGTTGCGGGGGATTTACCTTAAATGTATAAGCAAGATAAACCATTAGAAAGAATTAATGATTTTACAAAAATCCTCAGCTTTTAAACTGGCACCGCCAATCAGACCGCCATCTACATCCGCACCGGAAAATAATTCGGCTGCATTCTGCGCATTGCAGCTTCCTCCATACAGAATAGAAATATCAGAGGCAGACAATTCGTCAAAAATACCGGCAAGCACTCCTCTCACGTAGGCATGCATCTCTTGTGCCTGCGCTGCGCTGGCCGTCTCGCCTGTCCCAATGGCCCATACCGGTTCATAGGCAAGTATTAGGTGGCCGACTTTATCCTTTGGAAAATGCAACAAGACCTCTTCCAATTGCTGCTTCACCGTTTCAAAATGCTGATTGTTTTTGCGCTCCGCTAACTGCTCACCAAAACAAAAGATCATGTGAAGTCCTTCGGCCAGTGCCTGTTCCATTTTATGAATCAGTTGCTCGGCCTTCTCGTGAAAATACTGACGACGTTCGCTGTGACCAATCAGAACAAAACTGGCCCCTACGCTCTTAATCATCTCTGCTGAGACTTCACCGGTATACGGCCCTTTGCTGTGCTCTGAGCAGTTCTGGGCGCCGATATGCAGATCCGGGCGGCTTTCTATCAGCTCATTCAGTATTTTTAAGTAAGGGAAGGGCGGAAAAATAATTTTCTCAACTCCTATATTTTCTGGACATAAAGCCTGAATGCCGGAAACCAGATCAGTGGCTTCCGACCAGTTTAAATTCATTTTCCAGTTGCCTGCTACAATTTTTTTTCTTGCCATATTTCTTTAAACAATGCGGACGCGTGGGTCCAGGATTCCATAAATTATATCTACCAGACTATTTATCACTACAAAAATCACTGCAAAAATTACGGTGGCACCCATTACTACTGGTAAATCATTGTTATTTAGGGCCTCTACCACTTCATTGCCAATACCTTTCCAGCTGAAAATCTTTTCTACAAAAACTGCACCAGCCATCAGACTCGCAAACCAGCCGCTAATGGCTGTCACTACTGGATTTAAAGCGTTTCGTAAAGCATGCCCTATAATTACTCGTCGGTAACTGAGCCCCTTTGCCCGGGCCGTGCGAATATAATCCTGTGAGAGGACTTCCAGCATCGAACTCCGCGTTAACTGAATGATGATGCTTAGGGGACGCACGCCTAGTGTAATTGCAGGCAGAATCAGATTGCGCAACTGCAGTTTCTCTCCCTCCCACAC
>CALPON020000107.1 GCA_943325195.2 Sphingobacterium thalpophilum
TATAACCACCGTCTGCCGCGCCAAAGCAGGACACAGTTCGGGTGACAGGAGACATACTTAGAGTTGGCGGAGTTAAAATAGCCCTTGTAAAACTGGCCGTACAATTAGCAGCATCGCGGACATCAATCGTAAAAACACCAGCACAGAGACTGCTCTGACTGATATTGCCATTGGATACAGAAAAAGTTGGCGGTCCACTTACCGGCGTCACCGTAAAGTTGTAGGGTGTCGTCCCAAAAGCCGCATTAACTTGTGCAGAACCGGTGCAGACACCAGGACAAGTGAGGCTTCGCGTATTGGCAGAATTGCCATTAAGGTAAAGGTTAGGCACCACCATAGCCTGCTGAAACTGATCCACCTGCACGGCAGATTCATCCTCAAAAAAAACATTGTAATTATTTCCGCAATTACAGATGTTACTGAGGGTATAGGTGCCTGGAGCGGTGATGGTTAAGCCAGCCACACTGCTACAGGTGCCGGTGTTTACACTGACAAAGATGGTAGAAGGAGCCGGGCTAGCATAAGCAGTAAATGCCGGTACCGTAAGGATGATTTTTCCGTCGCAGCCCGGCGCACAACTAGGGGCTACAAGGCTGTAGGGAGTGATGCTGTTAATCTGATTATTTCCAAGTCGCCCGGAACTGAGGGCTGGGGCAGAATAATTAAAAGTCAGAAAGGCGTCAGGGAGTTTCTTTCGGTTGAGTTGCGATTTGGAACTTGTAAAATTCTGGCTGTTGAAGACCGTAAATTTAGAAGCCACAAAAAAGTTAGTGTTGGTGGCACTGACCTGGTCGCAATTTTTGAAAGTGATGTCCCCCGCACGAACTACGGCATTTTGGAATTTTAAATTCGCATTTGAAAAGTCAATTCGGTGCAAGTCATTAACGGAGAGGTTAAAAATATTCCAATTGCCCGAACGAACCGTCACATTGCCATCTATTTTCGAAAGTCCGGTGACGATAGTACCCTCAGACTGCTGCGCTGGTGCAGCAAAATCTAAATCCACATTGCAAGTAAGTCCTTGGTTATCGAGGCGATCTTCGAAGGCCTGGTGGATAATTAATTTTGAACCATTTGGATTTTTTTCGAAGCGAAGGGATTGCTGGGTGGCGATTTTGAGGGATTTAACTTCCGCAAGGAGAGGGAAACTAACAAATTCCGCCGAGCTTTGGTTATCAAAAATCACATCCGTCGCAGCAGAAGGAATTAGGTTTCCATTGGCTGAACCACCAGAGCTGAGGCTCCAGTGTGCCGGATCGTTGAAATTGCCGCTCCCGCCTACCCAGTAAAGCGTCTGGGCCTTCAGCGCCCATACGTTCAACATTACCAGAATTATTATGAAGAGTCTATTTCGGCAATACATAGAAATTTACTTATTTTACGAAAGTAATCGCATTTAAGTTGCTAAATTACAAATTTTGAGCAGATATTTAACATTCAAGGTGTTAGGAACCTGTTCTTAAAGTGAAATACCTATTTGAATGAGTGAAAAAGAAAAAAATACTTGGAAAACCGTAAAAACCGAAGTAAAATTTGAGACGCCTTGGATTACGGTATCTCGTCACGATGTCATAACACCCGCTGGAAAACCTGGTTTATATGGACTGGTGAGTTTTAAAAACATTGCGATTGGTATTTTGCCACTAGATGCAGAAAAAAATACTTGGTTGGTGGGTCAATGGCGTTATCCCCTGGGCGCCTACAGCTGGGAGATTCCCGAAGGCGGCGGTCCCCATGGTGTTGACCCCCTTTTTTCGGCGCGACGAGAGCTGAAAGAAGAGACAGGCCTTCTGGCAGGACGTTGGACAGAGTTGAGCCGGATGCACACCAGTAACTCGGTTTGCGATGAATACGGTATTTTGTATCTGGCGCAGGATTTGACCCAGTCGGAAGCCGAGCCAGAGGAGACCGAAGATTTGCAAATCAGGAAAGTGCCGTTTGAAGAAGCTTATCAAATGGTGATGAAAGGAGAAATCACTGACAGTCTCAGTATGATTGCGATTCTTAAAACCAGAATTCTTCTTGATAAAGGCTTGATTTGAAATGTCCAGAAACCTGAGATTATCCTTAATTTAGCATCCGCTTATGAAAAAACTAGTAGAGAATTTTACCCGCCAACTGATAGAAGCAAAAGCCATTTCTGAAAAAGCCGTCCTTGAAAAAAAGAGCGGCATCCAGTCGGTCCTCATTACTGGCCTTGGAGGCTCAGGCATCGGTGGTACAGTGCTTGGCGAGCTGGTGGCCAAAAGTTGTCCTGTTCCTATTCTCGTGAACAAAGATTATTTTCTACCGGAGTTTGTAAATGCCCACACACTAGTTATTGTCTCCAGCTACAGCGGTAATACGGAAGAAACATTGAGTGCCATGCAAGACGCGATTCAACGCGGCGCACAGATTGTTTGTGTGACCAGTGGGGGGAGAATTCTTGAACTGGCAAAGCAGCATCAGTTTGGTTTTATTGAAATTCCTGGGGGACAGCCGCCGCGCTCTTGTCTCGGTTATTCACTGATTCAACTCATCAAAGTGCTGGAAGTATATGGCTTTGCCGATGCATCGTTATATCAGGATTTGGACAAAGCCATCGCTTTACTGGAAAAGGAAAGCTTGGCCATTCAAAAAGAAGCGAAAGAAATTGCTGAGAAATTACATAAAAAATTTCCGATACTCTATTCCCTTGGCAGTTGCGAAGGTGCTGTAGTAAGGTTCAGACAGCAAATAAATGAGAACTCAAAAATGCTTTGCGGTCATCACAGCTTTCCTGAAATGAATCACAATGAATTGGTGGGTTGGGTAGAAGAAAACAAAGATCTGGCGGTGGTAACGATGCGCACCAGCTTTGACTATGCGCGCACCGTGAAGCGTTATGATTTCTGTAAAAGTCTTTTCGAAAAACTCTCTTCTAGTGTTACCGATATTTATGCAAAAGGCAACAGTCGACTGGAGCAGTATCTATACTTGGTGCATATAGGCGACTGGATTAGCTGTTACCTCGCCGATCTCAAAGGCATTGATCCGGTTGAAGTAAAAGTCATTGATCGTTTAAAAGCAGAACTTTCGAAGTTCTAAACAGATGTCACAGAAAGTTATTTTCAGTGATCTTGGCCAACTTGATTACAAGGAGTGCTGGGATTTGCAGGAAAAACTATTTGACAGCACAATCGCCCGCAAGATCAACAACCGTGGTTTAGCGGCAGAGGAGCAAGTACCTACCCGTAACTATTTACTCTTTGTAGAGCATCCGCATGTATACACGCTTGGTAAAAGTGGTGATCCGAAGCACCTTTTGCTGGACCAAAATGGACTTCAGGATAAATCTGCCACCTATTACAAAATAAATCGGGGTGGGGATATTACTTATCATGGTCCCGGACAACTTGTGGCTTATCCTATTTTGGATCTCGATCATTTTTTCACGGACATTCACAAATACCTGCGGCTGCTGGAAGAAACCATTATTTTAACACTCGCAGAGTATGGCATAAAAGCGGGACGCAGTTCCGGAGAAACAGGAGTCTGGCTCGATGCAGATATTCCAGGAAGGGCGCGGAAAATTTGCGCCATGGGTGTGCGCTGCAGCCGCTGGGTCACCATGCATGGCTGGGGCTTCAATGTGAATTCCGATTTAAATTATTTCAACAACATTATTCCCTGTGGTATTTCGGACAAGGCCGTGACCAGCATGAAGCAAGAACTAGGCAGGGAACTGGATCTCACAGAAGTGAAGGTCTGTCTCAAAAAACACTTCGCCGCTTTGTTTGATTGCGAATTTGAAACTGCCCAACTGTCGGAACTTGTAGTTTTTTAAAAAGGACTTTGTTTTCGCAGGATGCGTGAAAAAAGGGCCGGAAAAAAACGACGGATACGAATCATTAAAATTTCTTTTCCACCAATATAAATTTCTTCTTTATTATTTAGCATGCCGTTCACAATCTGGGCGGCGCATGCTTCTGCACTCATCGCTTCAGCATGTGAGGGATCCATTTTTTGATGTTTTGAACCGTCGCCGCGCACGGCATTCAGCGAGACCTCGGTTTTAATTTTTCCTGGACACACCACCAGCGTCTGAATACCTTGTTGTTCAGTCTCTAGGCGCAGTGACTCGAAATAGCCGTGTAGTGCATGTTTGGCAGCACTGTAGCTAGAGCGAAGATAGAATCCGAACTTCCCGGCAATGCTGCTGATGACAACTAACTGACCTTGTTTTTGCCGAAGCATGTAGGGCAAGACGGCACGGCTGAGATTAACAGCGGAAAAATAATTGACTTCCATCAGTTCGCGTTCCAATTTTTCAGGTGTCTCTTTCGCCGCACTTCGTTGGCTGAATCCTCCGTTGTTGATGAGGACATCAATCCGTCCGAATTTATTCATCACCTGCGCGGCTAATCCCGATGCGTTGCTTGTATCGCTGAGGTCAAAGGGCAGAATCAGCAAATCGAGTTCAGGCAGACCCGTTGCAGTGCCCACCCTTTGTAATTCTTCTGCCCGTCGTGCGCTCAGAATCAAACGTGCTTCCTCTTTAGCAAGGTGCAACGCAAGTGCTTCTCCGATGCCAGAGGAAGCGCCGGTAATCCAGATTACTTTATCCTTCAATGGTTTCATAACATGAGCAGATCAGCAACCCGCTGTGGTTTTATTTGTGTAATACAATCGCATTCTTCGCCCTGTGCGCAGCGGGGGCAGTCCGCATCGAAGACAAGGGCTGAAGCACGCGTGCCGATTGGTGCCCAGCGACCGGGATGAATCGGACGGCGGGGAGAAAATAGTCCAACGGCTTGTGTACCCAGCGCGGCGGCAATATGAAGAGGGCCTGTACTTGCCGCCACAAGGGCATCGGCGCTTGCTATGCAAGAAATAAATTCTTGAAGACTCAGCTTGCCGGTGATATCTACTACATGCGGCTGCAGGGCTGCCTGTAAAAGAAACTCCTGCATGGTGGCGGCATCCTGACTGGTGCCACTGATTAAAATCTGAAAACGCTCTGCTGGCAATAATAAAATGAGTTGGAGGAAATTCGGGAGTCCCCATTCTCTTGCGCTTCCTTTGGAACGTGGATGCAAGATGATTCGTTTCTTGTCATTAGCCAGAGGCGGCAACGGCAGAGGAAGTATAGAGGGAGCCTGAAAACCATAGAAGGCCGGCAGTTCAGACAAGCTTAAATCAGTTGGTATTTTAAAAAAATTTAAGAGTTTTAGATTTAACTGCGCTTCATGAAGTGAAGAATTTTTGCGGGAGAGGGCGATCCGTGTATTACAGGTCCACCAGTGAAAAATCCGATTCGTGGTCCCCACTCGCAGCGCCACCTCAGCTTCTTTTGCGAGTGCAGCGAATTTTGAATTCGGAAATACGTGGACAATCACATCCAACTGCCATGTCCTTATTTTTGCAATGGCCTCCTGTTGCGGCAAGGCCTCCAACTCATCTGCATTCACAAACGCCGTAACATGCTCCGACAATTGAATAACATCCCGCGTATAGGTCCGACCCAGAAAAAAAACCTCTGCTTGTGGAAAGTGTTTTTTAATCCATCCCGCCATTGGCAAGGTGAGCACCACATCGCCGATACTATCGGTCCGACTGAGCAGAATCCTGAATTTTTCAGATCTGTCCATTTCTATAAATATCTCTAAGTTTTTTATATTTCAGCCAGGTGGCATAGGCTGAGATGCGGGAAATACGAAAACCAGCCCGGCCGTCGAGAAATCCCAAGTTGATGAAATAATGACTAATAAATTTCGAAACGGGATTTAGGATTAATTTATAGACCGGTGCTTTTTTATTTTTTTGTGCATAGGCTTTGGCAGCGATGCTTGTGAAATACTCTACCTGACGATAATGATCGTCCAGCGTATAATACGAATAATGCAAGAGGTCGCCTTTCAGTTGTGCGCTTTTCTGATCACCCTCAAAGAGTTCATATTTGTCGTGGGGATTCGTGCCGGTCCAGTGCCCCATTCGCCGATCAAAGAGCCGTAGCTTACGATCTGGATACCAGCCGCAGTAACGCACCCAATGGCCGCAGTAATTGGTGAGCCGGTTCATGTAATAACCCTGCTGCGAAAAATTCTCTTTTAATGCAAGAATTGACCCGCGTAAATCATCCGTGAGCGCTTCGTCCGCATCCAGTGACAAAACATAATCGTGAGTCGCGTAAGTAATCGCTCTATTTTTTTGTTCGATATGACCATCAAACGCATGTTGAAAGAACTTTACACCATGCTGACTGCAAATGGCTTCTGTTCGGTCTTTACTGAAAGAATCCAAGACCACTATTTCATCCACACAGTCGCGCAGAGAGTCTAGGCAGCGACCGATATTTCGTTCCTCGTTAAAGGTGATGATAACAGCAGAAATTTTTCCCACGGTTTAAAATTACGATTTTTAGATGGCACAAAACGGTTCGGAAAGGCAATCAATCCGAATTATCAAGTATTTTTGCTGTGTGCGCATTTCCATTAAAGAACTGGTAAAAACAAATTGGCTCTATTTTATAGCTGCAACAGCGACCCTGCTGGTGTACAGTGTTTTTATTCGCTACGGTTACATCAGCTGGGATGATCCTGAAATGGTTTTTAAAAACAAAGACGTCCAGGATTTTACAATCGCCCATTTTTTCACAAAGCAATATGTTGGAAATTACCTGCCATTGACCATGCTCTCACACGCGATCGTCTGGCAAGTTGCGGGCGACCATGCGGGCTTGCATCATCTCTTTAGTATTTTACTTCACCTACTGAATGGCTGGCTAGTCTGGCGCCTCGGCAGAGCTCTGTTCAAGCAGGAAAGTGCCGCAGCTCTTGGCATGCTTATATTCCTATTACATCCTCTGCAACTAGAAGCGGTGGGCTGGATCAGTGAATTTAAAACATTAGTCTATAGTGCTTTTTTTCTGTCTGGACTTCTGTCCTATGTTCGTTATAGGCGTGACAGAAAAACAACGCGATTAGTGCCTGTTCTTCTTTATTTTACTGCTGCCTGTCTGAGTAAACCCTCCGCGGTGGTGTTTCCCCTCGTTTTGTTACTTATAGATTATTTGCAGGGGGAGCGAAAAATCCTTCCGCGGCTCTTGCCTCTTCTTCCTTTTTTGTTGATCGGGGTGGTGGCAGGTTTGATTAATATTTATACACAAAATCAAGCTCAGTTCATTAATCAAGCGCACGCTTTCCCCTATTGGCAGCGGCTGGCATTTGCTGGCGTTGCGCTAGGACGGTACCTGCTGCTTTTTCTTTTTCCCGGTCGTCTCAGTGTCATCTACCCCTATCCCACCGTCAGTGCTGCCGCGATGGCTATGGGCTTCGTGATGATAGTCCTATTTATTGTTGGTCTGTTCTCGTCGCTTCGAAAAAAAAATACGCTGGTATTTTTCAGTCTTTTGTTTTTTCTGATTCAACTTCTTTTGGTCCTGCAGTTCATTCCCTTTGGTGAAGTTCTTTATGCAGATCGCTATATGTATCTGCCGCTCATTGCACTTGGTTGGCTGCTGGGGAACTTGGGCGCTTCTCTGAAACACTCATTACGCTATACTTCCCTCTTACTAATTATTTTACTCTCATTTCCTTCTGCAATGCGCGCAAGAGACTGGCGCAGTGCCCTGGTTTTATTTGAAGATATACTCTCGCATTATCCGGATTCGTTTGTGGCCCTGAACAGTGCCGGAGTAGAATGCATGTATCATAATGAGGACACGAAAGCCCTCCGATACTTTGATAAAGCCATTCAGGTCAATACACAAAACTACAAAGGTTTTTACAACAGAGGTTTATTAGCGCTGAAAACGGGCGATGCAGGTGAAGCCATTAAGAGTTTTAACCGCTGTCTCGCATTGTTTGATTACGTGAAAGCATACAGTGGTCGCGCCGGTGCCTATTATCAGTTACATGATTTTTCAAAAGCCATGGAAGACGCAGAGCATGCCGTTGCCCTTGATCCAGGCTATGCCAAGAGTTATTTTATTTTAGGAAATTGTTACAATGACCTCCATCAAATGGATCAGGCGCTGGACAATTACAACAAGGCCATTGCGCTTCAGCCAGAAGATGCGGACTACTATTTTAAGCGGGCGATTGCCTATGGTAAGAAGCAAGATTTTGCAACCTGTCTCTCTGACTTGGAGGTTTGTACGCATCTCAATCCCCTTTATCACGAAGCATATTACTGGAAGGGTGTAGCCAAAGTTAATTTAGGAAAAAGTGGGTGTGAGGACTTTATGATTTCTGCACGCCAAAATTTTGAACCGGCTGTAGCGGCCTACACTAAATACTGCCGATGAAAATAACTGTATTGCAAGCCGATTTAATCTGGGAGGACCCGACTGCCAATCTACTGCGTTTTGAAGAAAAGATTCGTGCCTTGCCAGAAAAAACGGATCTGATTATCCTTCCTGAAATGTTCAGCACGGGCTTCAGCATGGCGCCTGAGAGGACTGCTGAGTCGCATGGAGGCTCTGCCTTTCAATGGATGCAGCGCATGGCAAAAGAAAGTGGCGCCATTCTCTGTGGCAGTCTGGCTGTAAAAGAAGATGCGCATTATTACAATCGTCTTTATTGGGTGCAGAGCGACGGCAGCTATGAGCAATATGACAAACGCCATTTATTCAGCATGGCGAAAGAACCGGCTCATTTTGAAGCTGGCACAAAAAAAATAATCCCTGTTGCGCAGGGCATCCGTTTTTGTCCTCTGATCTGTTATGATCTGCGGTTTCCGATTTGGAGCAGAAACCGTTTTGAAAAAGGCAAAGCAGGAAGTGACGGCTGGACCTATGATGTTCTTATTTATGTTGCTAACTGGCCCGCTGTGCGCGCTTATCCGTGGAAGCAGTTGCTAATTGCACGGGCGATTGAAAACCAATGCTATGTGATTGGCGTAAACCGCATAGGCA
>CALPON020000108.1 GCA_943325195.2 Sphingobacterium thalpophilum
CTACGTGATCCTCATTGGACTCCCACCTTACAATGCAAAATGCGTCAGCATAAGCTGCCGTTTTTATTTTTGCGCATTCCCTTACAAAAGCTTTGCTTTTGACGCCAATAAACTAAAAAGGGTTACTACGTGATCCTCATTGGACTCCCACCTTACAATGCAAAATGCGTCAGCATAAGCTGCCGTTTTTATTTTTGCGCATTCCCTTACAAAAGCTTTGCTTTTGACGCCAATAAACTAAAAAGGATTACTACGTGATCCTCATTGAACTCCCCCCTTACAATGCAAAATGCGTCAGCATAAGCTGACGTTTTTATTTTTGCGCATTCCCTTACTAAAGCTTTGCTTTTGACGGGTCTGCACAAAAACAAAAATGTCCCGGCATAGCCGGGACACATTTTGCGCTCTAGGTGACCCCGAGAGGATTCGAACCTCCAACCAACAGAACCGGAATCTGTCATTCTATCCAGTTGAACTACGGAGCCTGATGTTTAGGCTACAAATATAGCACCTTCCGCTCCCTTTCAGGTAATATTGTAGTATTTTTATCGTTATAAATCCATATTTGGCTATGTTCAGGCTCCTTTCGATAGTGTTTCTCTTTTTTTTCTTCTCCCTGCGAAGTCAGGTCGGGCCCCGCGGCTGGCAGGAACACATCAGCATTAATTCCTGCAACTCCGTTGCGCGACTCGGCTCCTACATCTATGGCTCTAACAGGGCAGAAATAATCTATTTCGACCAAAAGGAGCTTGCACCCCGGAGTCTGAGTAAAATCAATGGACTAAGCGATGTCGGTATCCGGCTGCTGCGAACCAATTCCTTCAACAACAAACTCCTGGTCGTTTATGACAACTGCAACCTCGATGTGATTGAAAATAAAACAGTCGTCCGCAATTACCCAGATTTTAAACTTAAATCTCTTAATGGAAAAAAACTGGTCAACGAGGTCACCTTTCGCGATCAGCTAGCCTATCTGGCTTGTGGCTTCGGCATTGTGGTCTTCGATACGGAAAAACTTGAAATCCGCGACACCTATATCATCGGACCAAATGCTTCAGAACTTGAAGTCTTTCAGGTTGCCCTCAACGACTCCCTTATCTTCGCCGCCACACCATCAGGCGTTTACACTTCCAATTACAAGACCCGCATCCTAAATAATTACCGCAACTGGAAACGTGCTGACAACCTGCCGGGAGGTCCATACAGCGGCATTCTCAATGTGAAGGGGCAACTATTGGCTGCCTATGCCCCAAGTAAATTAAGTGATACAATAAAAGGCAAAGACACCATCTATGAACTCAATGCCCTCAACCGCTGGCAAAAATATGCGCCATTTAAATACAGTGGGCAGACCATCAAGCGATTCGGGGTCCCGTATGAAACAACTTTTTCACTTTTCAGTGATGTCAGTGTTCTCGTCCTCAACGCCCCAGATGGTAAAATCGTGACCAATCTCAATAGCTTTAACGGACAAATAGATTATGGTCAACTGCGCGATATGCATATGTCCAAAGACCACACCGGCAATGTCTCCTATTGGGTGGCTGATAACCGCTTTGGTTTGTATCAGACCTTTGGCTATTATCCATATGAAATCCAGCGCAAGCTCAATCGGAATGGCACCAACAGTCCACAAATCGGCATGGTAGATGCCTACAAAGGTGTTGTCGCTGTGGCTCCCTCGCTCATTGGTAATGCTGGCGTGGCCAATGCAAGTCGCGAAGGAATCAACATTCTGAAAGACAGTGAGTGGAAGTACCTGCCTGTACTGGATGCAAATAACACGGCCCGGATTGATGTCACCTCTGTGCTGATTGATCGCCTCGATCCCTCACAAATGTGGGTCGCCAACTGGTTTAACGGTGTGTTTTTGTATAAGGACAATGTGCTGAAAACGGCTTATACGCCAGATAACACCAGCATGCCGAAATACGCCGATGGTCTGCCCCGCTGCGGTGGACTCAGCATGGATAAAAAAGGAAATGTGTTTTTTGCGCACAGTGATCAAAAGGGTTTCCTAGGTGTGATTACTGAGGAAGGACAGTATCAAAATCTTTCCTTCGACAATGGCCGTTTCACCCGAAAAACAATGGTCGATCGCAATGGCAATGTTTGGATGCTGCATGAGCGTGACGGAGGTATAACCGTTTACAAGCCCAGTCTACAGAGCAATGGAAAATTTACAGCCCCAGTAAAAGATTTTAATTTCCGTGTGCTGGACAATGCGCCGGGAACCGGGAACCTCGAGTCGAAATCAGTATATGCCATTGCAGAAGATGGCGATGGTCGCCTGTGGATTGGCACCACAGCTGGCATACGCGTTATTTATAATTCTTCTGCTGTTTTTTCGGGGGGTGATTATGACGCACAGCCCATAAAAATTGTTCAGGATGGCAATGTGGAATTGTTGCTCGGAAAAGAAACCGTCACTTCCATTGTGGTGGATGGCGCCAATAACAAATGGTGCGGCACCCTTCAGGGCGGGGTTTATTGCTTTAGTGCGGACGGTCAGAAACAAGTGTATCACTTCACCAAAGAAAACAGTCCACTCTTCTCCAATACCATTGTGGACATTAATTATAATTCCGTGACGGGTGATCTCCTTATCGGGACAGAATTGGGCCTTCAATCCTTTCGAGGCACTGTCATCGAAGGATCTTCTAACTATTCAGATATCTATGCCTATCCCAATCCAGTTAAGCCCGACTATTCAGGCACCGTGCAAATCAGAGGACTGCTGTCGAACTCTATTGTGAAGATCAGTGACGAAAGTGGCAACTTAGTATGGGAAGTGAAATCTGCAGGCGGGCAGGTAGAATGGCCGGTGAGCACGCTTTCTGGCACCCGCGTCGCTAGTGGCGTCTATCTCGTTCATGCCGCCACAACAGATGGTGAATTCAGGGCCGTGGCAAAAATTCTTGTCATTAATTAATGCGCGTTTCCGACCGAGCCATCGTCCTCCAGGCCATCCGACATGGGGACAGAAAATACATTGTTAAATTATTTACCGAGAAAAACGGACTCGTCACGGCCCTTGCCAATGCGGGAAAGTCGCCAGGCGCCAAAGTCCGCACCGCCACTCTGCTCCCCCTTACCCTGCTGAATTGCGAACTGGTGATTAAGCAGAATAAGGAATTACATCAGTTGAATGAGACCTCCTGCTATTTTATCAGTTCGGCCTTCGGTGATGCCATTGCCAAACTCAGCATTGCCCAGTTTCTTAATGAACTGCTGATTAAAACCATTCGCGAGCAGAGTCCCAATGAAGCCCTGTTTAATCTGACGGAAACCTGCATTCGTTTTTTGCACGATGCCGAAGCCAATTTTATCAATCTACATCTTTACTTTATGCTGGAACTATGCCGGCACCTGGGCTTTGAACCTCAAAATAATTTTTCTTCTGCCCGCCCTTACTTCGATTGTCGTGAAGGTATTTTCACCGATTATCCCCTTTCTTTTCCGCTGGGATTGAACAAAGAAGAGTCACAACTCTTCAGCCACTGCCTCAGCAACAGTCTGCTGCAGATAAAACTCAGCAATGCCCAGCGTCGGCAATTACTCGATATCCTGCTTGCTTATTTTAAACTGCATGTGTCCGGTTTTCAGGAATTAAAAAGTCTGGAAGTACTTCAACTAGTAATGGGTTAATCTCTCGCTGCCCGGGTCTTGGAGTGCCTTTAAACAAAAAAACCGCTACGAAAAACGTAGCGGTGCTCTAATCCTGAAATCAGAAATCTTATTTGTGAGTTTTTTCGCTGCTAACAGTCAGTTTTTTACGACCTCTGCTGCGACGCGATGCGATAACGCGGCGGCCATTTGCACTCGCCATGCGCTCTCTGAAACCGTGCTTGTTTTTTCTCTTGCGTTGCGATGGTTGGAAGGTACGTTTCATGGTATTTAAACTTTATAATGTTCTACTTCTAAAAATGGACTGCAAAGATAGCCTAATTATTTGGTCCGGCAAAAAAAATTGACAAAAGACCCCTCTTTTTCCAAGTTTTATTACAATTCCATGACACGATCCGCCCCCGAATGCCCTAATTTTGTAGTCTATGGCAAAAAATGATCAAGCAAGAACTGGCAGGCCCGGCTCAGACAGTTCCATCAGCGATCTTCCAAAGGCAAAGCTGACGCTGGCGAACCTGAAAAAATCACTGCGGCTGTTTAGTTACCTGGGAAAACATAAATGGAAATTCACCCTGGGGATGGTCTTTTTGGCGGCAAGTGCAGGGGTTGGACTCATTTTTCCCCTTAAATCCGGCCAAATGCTCGGGTATATTGGTGAAACATCTAAATCACCAGAGGTGCTGAGCACCGAGTTGCAACAAATTGGTCTCACCTTGCTGAGTATACTCTTGGCGCAGGCGGCCTTTTCTTTCGGGAGGGTTTATCTGTTCGCCCAGGTGACGGAAAATGTGCTGAAGTCCATTCGTCAAGAAACATTTGGACAAATTATCCGCATGCCCATGAGTTTCTTCTCCAAAAATCAGGTCTCTGAACTCAGCAGCAGGATTGCCACGGATATCAATGTCATATCAGAAGCCTTCACCGTGAATATTGCTGAATTTATTCGTCAGCTGATTGTAGGGGTCGGTGGTTTAACCTTGCTCATTGTAAAAACGGACTGGGTCATCGCCCGCTGGTTCCTCATTATTATCCCCCCTTTAACGGTAATTGCCATCCTGTTCTCCCGTCGTATCCGCAAATTCTCTAAAGGCTATCAGGAAAAAATTGCGGAATCCAATGTGGTGGTCGGTGAAGCGTTTACCGGCATTACCAACGTGAAAACCTTTACAAATGAAACCTACGAAATCAAGAAATACGACAAGGTCACCTCTGAAGTCCGCGCTTTTGGACTCAAGTACGGCATCTTCCGGGGACTCTTCTTTTCCTTCGTGATGGTCTTTGTTTTCGGCTCTGTCTTTTTTATCCTCTGGCAAATGCTTTTTGCTTTAAAAGTAGATCACAGTATTAGTCCTGAATCATTCGGCACGTTTATGATGTTGTCTCTTTTTGTGGCAGGATCACTGGGTGGTTTACCGGAGCAAATTGCTTCCATTCAGCGTGCCCTGGGCGCTACAGACCGGGTGTTTGAATTGATTGATGGCACAGCAGAAGGCGTAGATCTTGATCTTGCTCAATCAGGCAAAGCAAGTAAAGGCGAAATAACATTTGAAAATGTATCCTTTAATTATCCCTCACGTCCTGATTTCACAGTCCTCAAAAATGTTAGTTTTAAAGTCAATGCCGGTGAAACCGTTGCCCTTGTTGGGTCCAGCGGCTCCGGAAAAAGCACAATGGCTTCGCTCATTCTTCGTTTTTATGATCCAATTGGTGGCAAAGTCTTTGTGGATGGACAGGATACCAAAACCATGTCCCTTACAGAATTGCGCCGACAAATCGCTCTGGTTCCGCAGGATGTCATTCTCTTCGCCGGCAGTATTCGCGACAATATCGCGTATGGTCGTCCCAATGCAACAGAGGCTGAAATTGAAGAAGCGGCGCGCAAAGCCAATGCACTTGATTTTATTCTTTCTTTCCCCGACCAGTTTAAAACACTGGTGGGCGAACGCGGTATTCAGTTATCGGGTGGCCAACGTCAGCGCATTGCCATTGCCCGAGCGGTGCTTAAAAATCCTGCCATTCTGATTTTAGATGAAGCCACCAGCAGTCTCGACAGTGAAAGCGAACGCCTAGTGCAAGAAGCCCTGGATAAACTGATGGTGGGACGCACCAGTGTGGTAATTGCCCATCGGCTGTCGACCATCCGTAATGCAGATCAGATTGTCGTTTTACAAAATGGCGAAATTCAGGAAACTGGAAATCACCAGAAATTAATTCAGAATGACGGGGGTTTATACTATAAGCTCAGCAAAATGCAGTACGAGGTCTTTTAATGCCTGTCTTTTCAAGACAAAAGCCCTCCTGCCCTAGCTAAAACTTCTTATTTTTACGTGATAATCTTGTAAAACTATGAAGTCAGACAAACCTAAAAAAAGCCTGTTGATGAGAATATTGAAGTGGACGGGCCTGATCCTGCTTCTTCTACTCGGTTTATTAATTGCGGCACCTTTTGTTTTCAAAGGAAAAATTGTGGCCATGGTGAAAGAACAAGCCAATGCGAATCTGAATGCAAAAATCGATTTCGGTGATTTTGACCTCAGTATTCTTTCGTCTTTTCCTGACTTTCGTTTCAAGGTCCAAAAAGTGAGTGTGATTGGTGTGAACGATTTTGCAGGTGATACACTTGTCTGGCTGGGCGAACTGCGCGCAGACATCAATCTAAAAAGCGTCCTCAGCGGTGGGCCTTATCAGATTAACAGCATTGTGATGGATAAATCCTATATCCATGCCATTGTTTTAAAGGATGGACGGGCCAACTGGGATATTGCCAAACCGGCTACAGATAGCACCGCTGCCTTGGCGGACACCTCCACAACAGCTTTTAATTTAAAACTAAAAGAGTTCCGCATCAGCGATTCGAAAATTATTTATGATGACCGTGAGAGCAATATGTACAGTCTGCTCGAAGGCTTTGATTATAAGTTGAAGGGAGATTTTACGCAGGACTTGTTCACCATGTCCAACCTCATCGAGGTTGCTCAAACCACCTACAAAATGGATGGCATCAACTACCTCAACAAAGCGAAAACGACGTTTAAAGCGGACCTAGAAATGGATATGCTAAAATCAAAATACACCTTTAAAGAAAATGAACTCCGCATTAATGACCTGACACTTGGCTTTGACGGATATGTGCTGATGCCCGACACCAACGTGGACATGGATTTGAAATTCAACTCCAAAAAAGCAGACTTTAAATCCATTCTTTCACTCCTTCCTTCTGTGTATTCTAAGGATTTTGAATCCGTAAAAACCGCAGGAAAACTGACGCTGGATGGAAAGGCAAAGGGGCGCTACAATGCAGTAGAAATGCCAGCTTTTGCGGTCCGACTGCTGATTGAAAACGCCATGTTCAAATATCCTTCACTTCCCAAATCTGTCAATAATATACAGGTGGATGTAAAGATCAACAATCCCAACGGAAATATGGATGCGACAGTGATTGATCTGAATCGCTTTCATGCTGATATGGCTGGTAATCCGGTGGACATCACTGCTCACATTGCAACACCCATTTCGGACCCTGGTGTTAAGGCACGTATCCAAGGGTTTGTGGACCTGACCTCTGTTAAAGATTTTGTGCCTCTTGAAAAAGGCGATAACATGAGTGGGACCATTAAAGCAGATATTACGCTGGATGGCCACATGAGCGCGATTGAAAAAGAACAGTACGAAAAATTTAATGCTGCTGGAACTTTCGAAATTGACAAAATGCTCTACACCACCAGCAGTATCACCTATAGCGTGTTCATGAACACCATGAAACTTAATTTCACGACAAAATACGTTGAACTGACCGCATTTGATGCCATGCTTGGAAAAAGTGATTTGCAAGCGGCGGGACGAATTGATAATCTGCTTCCTTATATTTTTAAAGATGAACTCATCAAGGGTTCATTTACACTCAATAGTAAATTCATGGATCTGAATGAACTCATGGGTCCCGAAACCCCCAGTACTGCCGCAACTGCAAGCGCAGCGGCAACAGAGACAAGTGGGGCGACAGCAGTGCCGGCGAATTTCGACTTTAATCTAGATGCAAAATTAAGTAAGGTCCTGTACTCAACATATGTTCTCGACAACATGATTGGTAATATTGTCGTACGTAATCAGAAGGTGGATATGACCAACCTGCGCATGAACATCATCGGTGGACTGTTGACTTTAAATGGTTATTACGAAACAACGAACATCAAAAAACCAACCGTCTCCATGAATTTAAAACTCGAGAATTTTGATGTGCAGAACACTTACAAAACCTTTGTCACCGTGAAAAAACTGGCGCCTATTGGCCAGTATGCAAAAGGAACCTTTACCGCCACAGTCGAAAACTTTAAAACCTCGCTGAATGAGGCTATGGAGCCAGATCTTACCACGGTGGATGCACAGGGCGTTTTTAAAACCACCGACGTCAGCGTGGGTGGCTTTCCTCCTTTTATGAAATTAGGTGAAGCGCTTAAAATTGAAAAGCTGAAGAATATGAATGTCAGCAATGTGAACGCAAAGTACTTTATCAAAAACGGTCGTCTGAACCTCGAGCCATTCGATGTCAAGGTGGCGGGCATCAAAACAACCATTGCAGGTAGCACAGGATTGGATCAAACGATTGATTACACCTACAAGATGGAAATTCCCCGCGAAATGTTTGGCGCTGCTGCTAACAGTGCACTGACGGGCTTGATGAATCAGGCGAATAAAAAAGCCGGCACCAACCTTGCTCTGGGCGACAAAATCAATGTGAATGTTTCGATGGGTGGCACAATTACCAACCCTACCATCAAAACAGGCTTAAAAGGTAGCGAAGGTACTAATGTGGTTAGCACCGTCACCACACAAGCGCTCAACGCTGGCCTTGACAAAGCGAACGAAGAAGCACAAAAAATTCTTGATGACGCGAAAGTTCAAGTGGAAAAATTAAAAGCAGAAGCCAAAGTTCTTTCCGATAAAACACGTGAAGAAGGGTACGCCAATGCAGACAAGCTCGTTGCGCAAGCCACGAACCCTATTACTAAATTAGCAGCGAAAAAAGCCGCTGAATTAGCGAAAAAGGAAGTGGATAAAAGAGCAGAACAGATTTTAGATGAAATGGATAAGCGCGGACAAAAAATTCTGGATGAAGCAAAAGTCCGTGCCGATGCGAAAACAGAAGCAACTAAAAAATAAAGCTTTAAAGACTTAAATGCTGCGCGCGGATTGGCCCCCCAAAAAAACGGCTGGCTGCAG
>CALPON020000109.1 GCA_943325195.2 Sphingobacterium thalpophilum
GGGCGTGCGGCCAGCCAGGTATTCTTCTACAAAATTATCAATGATGTGTTGACCGAATTCATTTCGGATGTCCAAAATATAATGCGGAAAACCAAAAGAGACGGCCATGTTACGCGCATCGTTGATCGAGTCCAGACTACAGCAACCTGTCTCTCTTTTGGAAGAGCCCGAGGACTCGTAGTCCCAGGTCTTCATAGTAATACCGATCACTTCATACCCCTCTTCATGCAGCATCATGGCTGCTACACTGCTGTCGATACCGCCGCTCATCGCCACCAGTACTTTACCATTTCTGCTCATTTGGTTTTTTTTGGAGGGTTTACTGGTTTTTTTTGCGGTGCAGGTGTTCCCGTTGCGGGAGCGTCTTGCTCTTTATTCTTCGCAAAAAACTCTTCCGTTTCTTTAGGACTTGCTAGGACACCATTTCGGTAAAGTTCTTTTTCACGCACTTTTCCACTTTCAGTGCGGTAGATCCAGGGACCTGTTTTGAGGCCATTGCGGTGAAAGCCAGCTGCGACCTCCGTGCCATTGGGAAAATAATAAACAGTTCGTCCATCTAGTTTACCATCCAGATAGACGCCTTTGCTGCGCAAATTCACGCCGTCAAAATACTCTTTGAATTCGCCGGATAATAAATCATTCCGGTAATTTTTCTCTTCTGATAGTTTACCATCGGGTAAGTACACGTAACAGAGCCCTTCTTTTTTGCCGGCCTTATAAACGTCTTTGGAAATAAGCTGACCAGCCTCATCAAAATAGGACCAGAGGCTATCTTTAATTTCTTTATTAATGTATTTACCAACCGCCATGCGCTTGCCATTGGTATGAAAGAGCTGGGCGTATGCATAGGCACCGTTATCCTTGAAATTTAGAATAGCTTTGACAGAATCATTCGGGTAATAGTACTTAAATTTTCCAACCGGCTTATCGTCCTTAAATAAACCTTCATAGACTAGTTTTCCAGAAGCGTCTTTCTTCTTCCAATAGCCCTGCTTACGTCCAGCTGCATCAGTGCTTTGCGCAAAACTGATGACGCAAATCAAGAGAGCACTCAGACTCAGTATCGCACGAAATGGGTTTATCATAATAATGATCTAAAGATACAGTAAAAAAGTGTCTCGGAGTAGGCTCAGGTCCCCCGTTTTTAATGAATTAACAGGGAGGGGACAAGGTTTTTTTACAGCAGCCGGACCTGGTATTTAGCCGCCATTTTCTGCAGATTCTCTTCCGGAATGCCATGAATATTGCCGTTGCCGTGATAATTTTCGACGGTTAGTACATACATCCGGTACTTGTACTTCTTTGCCAGCTTAAAATAGGGCTCCATCTCCCAGGTCATTGTAAAGGTATTTGCAACGAACACTTTTTCTTTCCCGACCTGCATTTCCTGCTCCGTATTCAGCTCGCATTGCCGGTAGGCCAGATGGTTTTGTTCATAACGAAATTCGTAAACTAAAGTGACAGGATCTGTAAAGAAGTCATCAATTGCTAAGACCGGCCATTTGTCTTCCGCCAGAAGTTTCGCCAGACTTGATTTGCCGGCACCGGGAAGGCCGCGCAATAAGATGAGGCAGGGATTGCCAGGTGTTTGCATTTGGTCTTTGTTTTACGTCCACCAAAATAGGCACTAAATTCAGGATATCGCGATGGTATCAGAATAATAGCGAATTACATCAGTAAAGCCAAGATAGTCTTTCCAATTTACGGAAATAATTCGATCATCCCGTTCCAAACTTCTTCCATTATAAAATATAAACCCTTACTTTAGAAAATTGATTTACCGCAGGCTCCAAAAGGGAGCGCATGAATGTGCTTGATTATCAGATTACTAAAATTTTTAAGTGGATAGAATACAAAATAAAACGGTCCTTGTCACCGGTGGTGCTGGCTTTATTGGCTCAAATCTCTGCGAGGATTTATTAAAAAATGGAAATCAGGTCCGTTGTCTGGACAACTTTTCAACAGGGCGCCGCGAGAATATTGAGGGCTTTTTAACCAATACTTCTTTTACCTTGCTTGAAGGGGATATCCGCGAGTTGCAGGATTGTCGTGGGGCTGTTAAGGGAGTAGACATCGTCTTACAGCAGGCGGCATTGGGCTCTGTGCCGCGTTCCATTAATGACCCCCTTCTCACCAATTCGGTGAATGTGAGTGGCTTTCTGAACATGCTGGTTGCTGCGAGAGATGCCGGTGTCAGCCGCTTTGTATACGCTGCGAGTTCTTCCACCTATGGGGATTCTGAAGCCCTTCCAAAAGTCGAAGACTTGATTGGTCAACCACTCTCGCCCTATGCCGTGACGAAATACGTGAATGAACTGTATGCCCATGTGTTTGGTTTAAATTACGGTATGGACTTGATTGGTCTGCGTTATTTTAATGTCTACGGCCGGCGTCAGGATCCTAAAGGCGCATACGCCGCAGTCATTCCGAAATTCATCATGCAATTGATGGCACATGAGTCACCAGTGATAGACGGGGATGGAAAAAATTCACGTGATTTTACACACATTGATAATGTCATTGCCATGAACCACCTCGCAGCGTTGACGGAGAATCGCGCTGCCAGGGGGCAAGTCTTTAATACCGCTGTGGGAGAAAGGGCCGATCTGACCACGATGGTGCAACTGCTGAAAGAACACCTTTCCGTCTATGATGAGCAGATTGCGGCGGTCCCGGTGTTATACGGAACAGCGCGAAAGGGAGATATTCCACATTCTCTGGCTTCAATTAAAAAAGCAAAAGATATTCTGGGGTATGAGCCGCTGGTGCACTTTGAAGAGGGCTTGAAAAAAACGGTGGATTGGTATTGGCCAAACACTAGACCATGATTTTTTCAGTCTCGCCTGCCTTTAAGTACCTTTTTTAAATCAATCAGGGTTCAGCAGTGCTTGAGGCACCTGTTATTTATAAAGAACGGCAGCGCTTTTTAGACGCTGCCGTTTACGATTAGTTGTGTGAAGGACCGCTTTCTTTTTTTTCGCGCTTCAGAAAGAAACGAAAGCGCAGCCTCCCAGTGCTTACATGCTTCTTCTGTATTGGCCTCCGACGTCAAACAGGGCAGCTGTAATTTGTCCAAGGGAACAGTATTTGACTGCTTCCATCAGACCTTCAAACATGTTTTTATTTTGAATGGCGGCTATTTGCAAGGCTTTTAGGACCTCTGCCTTCTTTGCTTCGTGTGAAATCCAGAGATTGTTGCGTGTATTGATTTGTTCCTCTTTCTCATCGCTGGTCGAACGAATAACTTCACGTGGTAACATGGTCGGACTGCCTGTTGAACTCAGGAAAGTATTTACACCAATGATCGGGAATTCGCCATTGTGTTTTAAAGTTTCGTAATACAAACTTTCCTCCTGAATCTTGCTCCGTTGATACATGGTTTCCATCGCACCCAAAACACCTCCGCGTTCAGTGATGCTATCAAATTCACGCAGCACGGCATCTTCTACTAAATCTGTCAGTTCTTCGATAATGAACGATCCCTGTAAAGGATTTTCATTTTTCGCTAATCCTAACTCACGATTAATAATCAACTGAATCGCCATCGCGCGACGCACACTTTCTTCTGTTGGTGTGGTAATTGCTTCGTCGTAGGCATTCGTATGGAGGCTGTTGCAGTTATCGTAAATAGCATACAAAGCTTGCAAAGTGGTGCGGATGTCGTTAAAATCAATTTCCTGTGCATGCAGCGAGCGGCCCGATGTCTGTATATGATACTTGAGCATCTGACTGCGTTCGTTGGCGCCGTATTTATTCTTCATGGCTTTCGCCCAGATTCGGCGGGCAACACGGCCAATGACACTGTATTCAGGATCAATGCCATTACTGAAAAAGAAACTCAGATTGGGTGCAAAATCATTGATGTCCATTCCCCTGCTCAGGTAATACTCTACAAAGGTAAAGCCATTACTCAAGGTAAAGGCTAGTTGGGAGATGGGATTGGCACCTGCTTCCGCTATGTGATAGCCACTGATAGAGACCGAATAAAAATTACGAATGTTATTGTCAATAAAATATTGCTGCACATCACCCATGACGCGGAGACTGAATTCCGTGCTGAAAATACACGTATTCTGAGCCTGATCTTCTTTTAAAATATCGGCCTGAACGGTGCCGCGCACCTGTGAGAGGGTATGGGCTTTGATGCGTGCATAAACTTCTGCAGGCAGCACCTGATCGCCGGTCACACCCAGCAGCATTAAACCCAGTCCGTTATTTCCTTCTGGCAAAGTATCGGCGTTGTAACGGGGACGCGGAAGATTTTTCGCTTTATAAATCGCGGTGATTTTTTCGTCTACTTCCTTCTCTAATCCCTGCTCTTTAATGTAAAGCTCACATTGCTGGTCAATGGCGGCATTCATAAAAAAGGCAGCAATAGTCGCCGCGGGACCATTGATGGTCATGGAGACAGAAGTCTTGGGATCCGCCAAGTTAAAGCCGCTGTAGAGTTTTTTGGCATCATCGAGGCAGCACACACTCACGCCACTATTTCCAATTTTTCCGTAGATATCGGGGCGGTGATCTGGGTCGTTTCCGTAAAGCGTCACACTGTCAAAGGCGGTACTGAGGCGGTGCGCAGGCATGCCGAGGCTGACATAGTGAAAGCGTTTATTGGTTCGTTCTGGTCCGCCTTCACCTGCAAACATCCGCGTTGGATCTTCTCCTTCGCGTTTAAAGGGATAAATTCCGGCGGTGTAAGGAAACTCGCCGGGGAAGTTTTCACGCAGGCTCCATTTTAAAATGTCATTCCACCCACGAAAGCGCGGAATGGCGACTTTAGGGATTTGTAAATGCGAGAGGCTTTCGTAATGCGTCTTAATTTTTATTTCTTTATTCCGAACTGTATAGACATAGTAGTCATCGGTATAATTCTTCTTCTTCTGTTCGAAGGTCTCCAGTGTTTTTAGATTGCGGGGATCAAGATCGAGGCGAATTTGAGCCACCTCTTCTTCAATTCCTTTAATGAGTCGGTCCTTATCCACCAGCTTGCTTTTCTGAAGTGTTTGAATCGTGCTGAGTAAACTCTGAAGACGGAAGGCTAAATCACTTTGTAGCTCCGCCCATTTATCATATGTGCGTGAAGCTTCTGAAATCTCACTCAGGTAGCGGGTTCTAGCAGGAGGGATGATGTAAATTTTTTCACTCATTTCCCCCGTAATGGCGAAGGTGGATTTTAAATCACATCCCGTTTTTTCAACCAGTTTGTCAATTAGTTTTTTGTACAGTGTATTGGTGCCCGGGTCATTAAATTGTGAAGCAATGGTCCCATAGACGGGAATGGCTTCATCACTAATGTCCCACAAATTATGATTGCGTTTGTATTGTTTTTTGACATCCCTCAGCGCATCTTGTGCGCCGCGTTTGTCGAATTTATTGATGGCAACAATGTCAGCAAACTCCAACATATCAATCTTCTCGAGCTGCGTGGCCGCGCCAAATTCAGGAGTCATAATGTACAGACTCATGTTGCTGTGTTCAATGATCTCCGTATCGCTTTGACCGATACCAGCGGTCTCAATAATCACCAAATCAAAGCCGCTCGTTTTGAGTATGTCAATGGCATCCTGCACGTATTTACTGAGGGCCAGGTTACTCTGGCGGGTCGCCAGGGAGCGCATGTAGACGCGTTCATTCCGAATGGAGTTCATCCGGATGCGGTCACCCAATAGGGCACCGCCTGTTTTGCGTTTACTTGGATCGACTGAAATAATGCCAATGTGTTTATCGGGAAAGTCCATCAAAAAACGGCGGACGAGTTCGTCCACCAGGGAAGACTTCCCAGCGCCGCCCGTCCCGGTAATGCCCACTACCGGTGTTTTTGAGGCTTTAGATTTTTCACGGATGCTGTCAAGAACCGCTTTATTTTCGTCGTTAAAATTTTCTGCTGCCGAGATGAGGCGTGCGATGGCATGGTAGTTCCGTTCTGCCAGATGCTTTACTTCTCCATTCAGTTGTGCGCCGGTTGGGAAGTCGCTTTTCTGAAGTACATCATTGATCATGCCCTGCAGGCCCATGTTGCGGCCGTCATCGGGATGGTAGACGCGGGTAATGCCATAAGCTTCCAGCTCTGCAATTTCTGAAGGCAGGATCGTACCACCGCCACCACCAAAAATTTTGATGTGTTCGCAGCCGCGTTCTTTCAGCAAATCGTACATGTACCGGAAGTATTCATTATGCCCCCCCTGATAGCTGGTGATCGCAATAGCATTAGCGTCCTCCTGAATGGCGCAATCCACAATTTCTTGCACACTGCGGTCGTGCCCCAAGTGGATAATCTCTGCCCCGGTACTTTGCATAATACGGCGCATAATATTGATGGCGGCATCGTGTCCGTCAAACAAGGCAGCGGCTGTAACAATGCGAATTTTATTTTTAGTCTGGTATGGTTTACTCTCTGTCATTGCTTAATTGCGAAAGGTTTAAAGTTACCTGTTTTTAGCGGAAAGACCATAATTTTTTAGTGCTTTCTCAGCCAATGTCGGGCTTCTTAAATCCCTTCGAATAATACAGTCCCACGAAAATAAATCCCAGTGCAAAGGGTATGCCCGCCATATTTTTGTGCGCGCCACCGGCAAAGAATTCCACCAGCATCCAGTAACTGTTAGCCGTAATCCAGCACAAAATCGCCATGTTGATGAGTAGCTCACGGGAATGGCGGGTCAGGATACAGATGCGGACAGCCATGACCAGGGCAGGGAGCACCATGAGGCTGCCTGGCCAGCGCAGTTCCAACATCCAGCAACTATCTTTTATGAGCCAAAATACAATGTGCAGGTTTTCGTTCCGTCGGAGCTGTTCAGAGACTTTCATTTAGTTATTTTCTTCAAAATTAAACTTTTGATCTATTTTTACAGCTAATCCTTTTAAGAGCGATGAGTATAGCAGATGATCAAGAGATTCTCGGGGGTTTTGCGCAAGCAGAAACAAAGACGCGTGCGATGAACCAGCTGATTCAAAACTATCAGAAGGGGCTCTATTGGCACATCCGGAAAATTGTGATTAGCCATGACGCTGCGGATGATGTGCTGCAAAATACATTTATCACTGTCTGGCGGGGTCTGGAGACATTCAAAAGCGAAAGCACACTTTCTACTTGGATATACGGAATTGGGACCAATGAAGCGCTAATTTTTTTACGGGAAAAGAGCAAAAGGCATACCAGCGCGCAGCAGCCGATTGAATTTGAGCTAGCGCAGACTCTTGAAAACGACCCGTATTTTAGTGGCGATGCTATTCAGTTGAAACTGCAAAAAGCCATTCTTAGCTTGCCGGAAAAACAACGGCTGGTTTTTAATATGCGCTATTTTGATGAAACGCCCTACGAAGTGATGTCCGCCATCCTGGCTAGCTCCGAGAGGGACTTGAAGGATAGTTATCAAATTGCTGCCAAAGCGGTGGAAGAATTATTAAAAAGTTGAATTACAAAAAGAAGAGAATGAACGAAAACGATAATCAGCAGATGCAAGTCCCGAACGCTTATGGTTTGCCGGATGATTATTTTTCTTCCTCTTCCGACGCTCTTCAGAACCGACTGCTGTGGCTGGAAGAACACCGGGACTTTCCCGCCTTGCGCATGGCCTGGCGTGAGACGGGTTTTTTGATACCGAGGGATTATTTCGGGCAATCCGAAATATAGCTGCAAGAGCCGACACAGCAACCCTTGAACTGCCATTGAAAAAAATCTTTTTCTCATACACTTCCGGTTTAGTGGCGCAGGAGAAGGTGGATGATTCCGATTTTCAAAGAGCTTTAGACAGAAAGGTGTATCTTTGAAAATGCGGCGTTTTATTCTGTTTTTCGCAATTCTTTTTTGTACAAAGGAGCTGGTGTCTGCCAGCAACGATTCTTTGCGCACCCGCAAAGTAGCGCTCAGCATCTCTACAGGACTTTTTAGTGCCGGCACCTTAATCACTTTGCAACAGGCCTGGTATGCCGATTATAATACAGGTCGGTTTCATTTTTTTAATGATAATCATGAGTGGTTTCAGATGGATAAGGCAGGCCATGTTTATTCCACTTATCAGTCCGCCCGCCTTTTAATGGAGGCCTGCAATTGGGCAGGTTGTAATAGGAAGACCCGATACATGCTGGGTGCGGGAGCAGGTTTTGTGTTCATGACCGGCATTGAAATCCTAGATGGTTATAGTCGTGGCTGGGGCTATTCTTGGGGCGATCAGTTAGCCGATGGTCTCGGCACGGGTATGGCAGTGGCACAGGATCTGCTTTGGGAGGAGCAGCGCCTGCAATTAAAATTATCCTATGCGCCCAGTGGACTTGCTAAGTATAATCCCGCTCTACTTGGCAGGAATTTCCAAGAACAACTTCTGAAAGATTATAATGGACAAACCTATTGGCTGAGTATTAATCCCGCTTCCTTTTTTACCAAAGAAAAATCCTTGCGCACTGCCTTGAGTATTGCAATTGGCTATAGCGCAAGGGGCATGCTGGGAGCGGTGAATAATAATAAAGCCGCACTTCAACCCGATGGCACTCTCATCGCAGTGCAACGAGAAAGACTGTGTTTATTAAGTCTAGATTTGGATTTGCGAAAATTGCCCATCCGGTCCCGCTTTGTAAAATCAATTTTGTCCGTTGTTCAGATTGTGAAAATTCCTGCGCCGGCATTACAATTCAGTCGAAGGGGTATAAGGGCCTACGGAATTTATTTTTAATTTTTTTAGAAGTCGACACCCTTCGCAGATGGGCATGGCCGTTACGGCCTCAGTGGACTCTGTCTCTGTAAGCGATCATCATTAAGTAGTCCTACGCTGAAAACCAAATCCTACCGATAGTTGTGATCTACCTGCGGCATTGCCTATTGGGATGGGA
>CALPON020000110.1 GCA_943325195.2 Sphingobacterium thalpophilum
AAAAAGCAATTACCTGCAATAAGCAGTTTTAGATAAAGAGATTAATTCTTTGAAAAGCCTTTGCTAACCCGGACAAATGCTGGCTGATAATTACTAAACTCAAAAAGAAAAAAGCGACCTATTCGTTTTCCAAACGGATATAGTCCATCCGAAAAAACGGCTTCAGAACACCATTACTCCCTTGCAATTTAAGACCCTCTACATTCTGGTCACGAAAAGCCACATAAAGCGGATCGGGATCAGCGAGCACCAATACAAAGCCATAATTTTTTCTTTTGCCGCTCAGAAGAGCCTGTGCGTGGAGAGGAATATTAAAAACATACCGCTGCTTATTTGAGTCATAAGTCCCATCGTAGCGCGAAATATAATTCGAATTCCGCTGATCCAGTGTCAGGGTTTCCCTCCCTAAAGAATCCAGTGCCAGAAGGCTCAAACGCGGCGGTGCTCGGTAAGCCGTCAGTGTGCTGCTACTCAGAGAACGCAGATAGGATTCGTCTAGATTAAAAATAACTTCCGCACGGTTAATAGCTAAATTAAAGGTGTCTCCGTAGTGCTTCAAAAAAGGAATTTGCACTTTGGCTTTACTTCCGCCCATGCCCTTCAGGTAAATCCCATCTGCTCCTGCAGCTGTATCCCCGTTAAATTGTGATTTCAAAGCAAGTACGGGACTGAAACGCGCCGTATTAAAACGGGCCGCCGTGCTGCCGTTAAAGGTAAACCGAAAATCAAGTGTTGTGGTGGAAGTTGGTGCAGAGCGGTACAGGAATTTAAATCCACTAATATCATCGCTGAGATCGCAGCGGTAGATAATGCCTTCATCGTTTGTTGTTGCAGCCTGAATGTAAAATCCTTTGTAAACGTTTTTAAAAGCATCGTGTCCGGTCAATGCAGTTTTATTCTGCATGATGGCCTGCGCATAAGCTCTATCAATTGGAAGTACGAGCGCTGTTTTCCCTTCTACCAGCGTGAAACTTTTCTGCGAGGTGCCAATTAGCTGCGAAGAGGCGAGACGGCGATTACTCGTGTAATAAGCGCGTGAAGGAGACATCACCGAATCAAGCGCGTAGACAGAAAAGGAAAGGACACTGTTTTTATTTCCAAGAAAATTGGTGGGACTCACTGCCAGCACAAGGTCCGCTGAAATCAATTCAGCAGTGGCTCCGAAATCCACATTGGTCACCACCAGATTGGCATTCAGGCAGAGTCCTACCTCCAGTTTACCCGTGCTGCCATCGTCGTTGACCCCAAGAAACTTCCCATCGGTGTTGACGGACACAATGCTGTCATATGGCCGGCTGTGGGCATAAACAGGAAAATTAGTCCCTGAACTTGCATCGAGTACATCACTTTGGGGCAGCACTTCATTGCCGAGTAAGCGGTGATCTTTTTTACAAGAAGCAAACGCCAGCAGAAGCAAAGCAGATAATGCGGAAAAGGATAGGCGTTTATAACTCATGATGCAGACACAAAAATAACGATAATCTGCACGTAGGAAGTGATTTAGGTTATTTTGGCAGCGAAATACATAAAAAAAGTCCCGCTTTGGCTAGCGGGACTCTTCAATAAACTCAAAACAGATTAACTCAAAACATTGGCCTCTTCGAGCATTTCATCATAAAATTCGTTGAATGCATCCATGTACTCCAACTCATTTTTATATCCGAGAAACGGTTTTCCCGTTTTCTTAATAAACTTTTCTAAATCAGCATTTAAATTCTCCGTGCCCTGAATCACCCCATCAGCGTATTCGATGGATTGTTTCAGCATGTTGATGTAATTTGGTTCTTCACTCAAATGTTTGATGTCTTTTTTCGAAAAACCATCAAACGTGAGTTTATCCAAAAACTTCTTATTGAGATTTTTCGGAAACTCATCTTCATAAAGTGATACTACAATTTTGGTATCTGCAAAAAGAGGATCCTCCTGATAATATTTCTTAATGTACAAGGGCATCAGGGATGTAAACCAGCCATGACAATGGATAATGTCCGGCTGCCAGCCAAGTTTCTTAACGGTTTCTGCTACACCGCGGACAAAAAACATCGCCCGTTCGTCGTTATCATCAAAGTATTTTCCGCTTGTCTTATCAGTCAGCATGGCCTTGCGACCAAAATACTCTTCATTATCGATAAAATACACCTGCATTCGCGCAGTCGGAATTGAAGCGACTTTTATAATGAGCGGATGATCAACATCGTTAATCACCATATTCATGCCGGAAAGACGAATTACCTCGTGAAGCTGATGACGGCGCTCATTAATGCTGCCATACTTTGGCATGAAGGTCCGGATTTCCTTACCGCGCTCTTGGATTCCCTGTGGAAGTCTTCTGGCAATTTTGCCAACATATGTTTCATCTAAATAAGGTGTTATGTCTTGCGAAACAAAAAGGACCCTGGCTTTCTTCATACGTGATAATCTCCTTATTTTTAGTGTATTACAAAAGTACGAAAAAATAATCCAATTTTCAAAGTTAATTGTAGCTTTAGGGCCTATACGAATGTTAATCTTCACCAAGAAATCAGAGCTGCTTATAAAGCTACAAAACCTTAAAAAACAAGGACTTACCCTTGGTTTTGTCCCAACCATGGGAGCGCTGCATGAGGGACACCTGTCCCTTATTCGCGCTGCCAATGCACTTGCTCAGATCACGGTCTGCAGTGTTTTCGTGAATCCCACCCAGTTCAATGATAAAGCGGATTTAGACCGCTATCCCCGAATGCCCGAAAAAGACACCGCCTTGCTTGAAAGCGCGAACTGTGATATTCTTTTTATGCCTTCCGTGGATGAAATGTATCCTCCGGAGGAAAAACAGAGCATTGACCTGGGGCATCTTAATCACATTCTAGAAGCGGCACATCGTCCTGGACACTTTGATGGCGTTGCACAAATTGTCAGTAAATTATTTCAGACGGTGCAGCCCGACTTTGCGTTTTTTGGAAGCAAAGATTTTCAGCAGGTACTAGTTGTGCGGCAACTCGTAAAAGTGCTGCAACTGCCTGTTACTATCATCGCCTGTCCCATTATGCGTGAAGCAGATGGACTCGCGATGAGTTCAAGAAATGCTTTATTAAGCAAGGAAGAAAGGCAGGTAGCAGCACTCATTCCGCAAATCATGAAGGAAGTGGCGCAAGTCATCACTGAAAAATCGATTGCTGAAATCAAACTGATAGTTTCAAAACGGATACAGGCATTTCAGATTTGTAAACTGGACTATTTTGAAATTGCGGATGCCGAAACACTAGAAGTGCTCAGTTCACTAAAAAAAGATGTCCCCGCCGTTGCGCTCATCGCCTTGTTTGTTGGGAAAATACGCCTGATTGACAACCTACAACTCCAGCTCTGAAAAGGCCCAGGCCAGCAGGATTTGGCGAATCAAGAGGCCCACACACGAACTGCTAATATTTATCGTGCTATGAGCGCTTTTTGAAAAATTTGCTCGGACAAAAAAATGTATTTTTACCTTTTAATTTAGAATACCGAATTCGCATGAGCATTAAACCAGAAGACTTTTTCAAAAACATCATTTCCCATAGTAAGGAATACGGATTTATATTTCAAAGCAGTGAAATCTATGACGGACTAAGTGCCGTTTACGATTACGGACAGATGGGAGCTGAACTCAAAAAAAACATCCGTGAGTTTTGGTGGAAAGCTATGGTGCAAATGCACGAAAATATTGTTGGCATAGATGCCGCCATTTTCATGCACCCCACTACCTGGAAGGCCAGCGGTCATGTGGATGCTTTTAATGATCCCCTCATCGATAACAAAGATTCAAAAAAAAGATACCGTGCGGATGTTTTGATTGAAGACCACCTCGCTAAGATTGAAGATAAAATCAACAAGGAAGTAGAAAAGGCCGCGAAACGTTTCGAAAATTTTGACGAAGCCATGTTCCGCAGCACGAATCCACGCGTAAAAGAATATCAAGACAAAATTGATGCCATCAATAACCGCTTTAAAGCAGCTCTGAATGATAATCAGCTCGAGGAAATAAAACAGATCATCCTTGATCTTGAAATTGCCTGTTCGGTTAGTGGCACGAGAAACTGGACCGATGTCCGTCAGTTTAACCTCATGTTCAGCACGTCCATGGGCTCCGTGTCAGAAGATGCCACTACCATTTACCTCCGTCCCGAAACCGCGCAGGGTATTTTCGTAAACTACCTGAATGTGCAGAAAACAGGAAGAATGAAGATTCCTTTTGGCATTGCACAAACTGGTAAAGCGTTTCGGAATGAGATTGTCGCTCGCCAATTTATTTTCCGGATGCGAGAATTTGAACAAATGGAAATGCAATTCTTTGTGCGCCCTGGAACCGAAATGGAATGGTATGACTACTGGAAAAAAGCGCGTCTGAGCTGGCATCTGGCATTGGGAATGGGAGAGAAAAAATACCGCTTTCATGATCACTTAAAACTCGCGCATTATGCCAATGCGGCTGCAGATATTGAGTATGAATTCCCGTTTGGTTTTAAAGAACTGGAAGGTATTCACAGTCGTACGGATTTCGATTTAAAGCAACACGAACAATTCTCCGGCAAAAAACTACAGTATTTCGATCCCGAACTTAATGAAAGCTACGTGCCCTTTGTAGTGGAGACTTCGGTGGGACTCGACCGCCTCTTCTTGTCCATTCTCGCCTCTGCGCTTCAGGAAGAACCGCTCGAAGGAGGAGATACCCGCACCGTGCTGAGTTTACCCCATGCATTAGCACCCTACAAGGCTGCTATATTTCCGCTGGTGAAAAAAGATGGCTTACCCGAACTCGCAACACGCATCTTTAATGAGCTGAAGTTTGATTATCAGGTAGCCTACGATGAAAAAGATACAGTTGGTAAACGCTACCGCCGGCATGATGCAATTGGGACGCCTTTCTGCATCACTGTCGACCATCAGTCAATCGAAGATCAGACGGTGACCATTCGCGACCGCGATACCATGCAGCAACAACGAATAGCCATAAACGAACTTGCCACCTTCATGGAAACGAAGGTCAGCATGAAGAGTCTGCTCCGGAAATTATAATTAGGTTAACTGCGCAGCAATTTTTTGCGCAGTTTCCTCGAATTCCTCTTTTGTAAACTGTAATTTCTCCTGTGAAAAATTACAATCTGACATGGTATTGATGGGAATGAGGTGAATATGCGCATGGGGCACTTCGAGCCCGATGACCTGCATGGATATACGCTTGCAGGGAATGGCTTTCTTAACTGCCAGCGCGACATCGCGTGTAAAATCCATCAGGTCCAGATAATTTTCTTCATCTAGGTCAAATAAATAATCGATTTCGACTTTAGGTATGACCAGCACGTGTCCTTTCCGCAAGGGAAAGGCGTCTAGGAAGGCCAGAAAATGTTCGTTTTCAGCTACTTTATGGGAGGGAATGGTGCCATTAACGATTTTAGAGAAAACACTGGCCATGGCTCAGATCGAGATTTCAGCTACTTCAAAAGTGACTTTTCCCGCAGGAACCTGAACATCAACCTTCTCCCCCACTTTTTTACCCAGCAGAGCTTTTCCTATTGGAGAATCCACAGATATTTTACCGGCTTTGAGATCAGCTTCGTTTTCCGCCACCAAGGTGTACTTCATCATAGCGCCGTTATTCAGGTTTTTAATGCGCACGGTGGTGAGAATGCTGGCTTTGCTCAGGTCGAGCTTGGTTTCGTCCACAATTCGAGCATTGGCAATGATATCTTCTAATTTAGCAATCCGTAATTCAAGCAAAGCCTGGGCTTCCCGCGCCGCATCGTACTCTGCGTTTTCGCTCAGATCACCTTTATCGCGAGCATCTACAATGGCCTGGGTCGCGATCTTGCGCTCGACAGTGCGAAAATGATGGAGTTCATCCTTCATCTTTTGCAGTCCCTCCTCCGTATAATATCCAATTTGTTGTGCCATAACAGTAGCTTTAAAAAAACAAAGAATCCCGGTTTTTTACCGGGACTCCATTTGATAAACAAATATACAACTAAAATCCTAGAGGTTCAACCGCAGTCCGAAGGAATGCGTCCCTCCAAAAGGGTTTGAAAAGCGGTAGGAATAATCCAATCCCACAGTCGAACGTTTTTCATTAAAAGGAACCTCAAAAGTTATACCAGCAGCAGGACCAGTGTATGCATTACGACGATCACTGGTAAACTGATTGGTCTCCAGGAATGAACCCACACGGAACATGAGGATCTCTTTCCAGGCATATTCGGCGCCGACCATAAAGTTATCGTACGAAAAGGAGTTGGACGTAAAATTACCGGTAAAACTCAAGCGATGTGTTTTTGACCGCCCAGTGCTGTCTTTGGTTAGATACGTATCCAGTGCGCCAGAAATGTTTATTAACGTTGGTAATTCAAAAGCCGCAGAGCGATTGTTAACGGTTAGCTCGTAGGAGCGCCCATCGGTATTTGTCACCTGTGCTTGACGACTGAGACCATCTCCCACATAACTCATCTTCGGACCCCAGTTTTTGAGAGCGATACCAAAGTGGATATTATCGTATTTTCCAGTATGGTACTGAATACCGGCATCAATAGCAACACCACGTGCAGCTGCGTTAGGAATCTGTTCGCTCAGAATTTTTACATTCAGACCACCATAAATATTGTCCGAAAACATTTTTGCGTAAGACAAACTGATGTTATAGAAAGTTGGATTATAAGTGCCGATCCCACCTTCCGGTTGTTCTTCTGTTGTAATATCTATGTTTCCCGCATTAATGGAGACCACACCGAAACCAATTGTCCCTGTTTCACCAACACCCTGAGTCAGACCGAAGGAATTGATGTAGATACCCGTACCGGTTAACCAGTTGGACCGGTTGAAGATGATTTCAGTCTTGCGGGTGTATGCAGTACCGGCAATGTTGAGAAACTGTGCCTCTAGGCCATGCACGCGGGCGCCATTAGAACCAGCGAGTCCCGTGTTGCGGGCATAAGGATTAATCAGTAATTGTGGCGCTCCCGCCTGGCCCATCCGCTCCGGATTTCCGGCCTGAACAGTCATTCCGGCGATTAGACCAGCTGCAAGAATAAAATATTTTAAATTTAATTTCATAGCCTTTCGAATTGCTTTATTAATAACTCTGAACATCTAGCGGACGCATTACGCCGAACCACTTCACAATCTTTTCGCCAATGCCTGGTGCATCGATGTGAAGAATATAAAGGCCGCTGGCAATCGCGATGTTGTTCTGATTTTTCAGATCCCACTCCAAATAAGATACCCGACGGGCCTGGCGAGTTTCATCACCACTTCCGGAAGTGTTCACATACAAATCTTCCTGTCCGCTCACATCCCGCTTCAGCGTCCGAACCAAGGTACCATTCATCGTGAAGATTTTCACCGTACACTTGTTTGGTAAATTGGTAATGCGCACACGATTATCTGTCCGGTTATTTTCATAAGTACTTGCTCCGTAATATGGATTTGGAACGACACGAATAAGGTCCAGTGCGTTTTTAGCCACATCTGCATTATCGAATAAAGCAGCAATATCACTTGTATTAAAGCTGTACATCGGGAAGTTACCATTTTGAGGCTTAGTGGCCACATCAGTTGTTGCGAGTGAAGGGTGACCCACCGCAGTCAACTTATTAAAAGAAGCATAGGGTTGTGTACCTTCTGGAATATCGCTCACTCCGGCCAGACCGTAACGGTAAGGCTTACTCACGTTAATCTGGAAACGGACATCAGATGGCATCTGACTTGGATCGGTGAATTCATTTCCTGCTGAAGGCATTGGAATAGACACCCACATGATATCCCGCTCAACAGCATTGATTGGTGCGAGTGCACCACCATTGAGGGTCTTTTTGTAGACATCTTCTTTGTGGAAGTTTTTGAGGATAGTGATTAAGCGCTCACCATAATCGTAACGCCCCACATAACCTGGCTTACCAGCCAGACCAGCTTCCCACTCATAAGGCGTAGATACATTTGCTTGCTGATAGAAGTTGGTTCTTACCGTACTTCCACCAAAAACATATACAAAGTGTTTTCCACCCATAGCGTATGGATAAGGTGCGTTGTAGGATGAAGTTGGATTCCAAATCATGTCATTACCATTGTTTACTTTCTGGTAACTATCTTCTCCAAAAGCCATATTTAGACGCTCACCTGTCTCGAGATTAATTGCATAACCAGGGAACCAGCCCATGCCAGTTGAGGAAATAAAGTTTGCTTCATTTGGATTCGTGCTCGCCACGGTTCCGGTTGCTGATTTACCATCCTTATCCACTGAAGCGTGTGCACGTGGTGCCCAATATAAAGCATTGCCCTCGCTTAACTGCGAGCGCTCCTGCATTTCAAGAACAACACAACGGGTCCATTTACTCTTATCGCGCGTGAACACAATCAAGGCACTGCTCATCTTTCGCAGATCGGTATTGTTACGATCCGGGAAACTGGTCGTGGATTGTCCGCCATAGGTTGTTCTTAATAACTCATCGCTCGCCCAAGCTGCACCGCTAAATGCTGGTCCGCAGAAAATACGACTCGGACGGTTAGACACAGAGCTAGGCGTCAGACTGTAATAGCTTGCGCAGAGCGGATAAGGTGCCCATGTGCCGCCCAGAATTTTACCAAACTGTTTTAATGGATCGTAGAAGGCCACCACTTTACCATCTGAATTCTTGCGGTAATAAGCATCTTCGAGATTTGAAGTGGTGTTTCCA
This sequence comes from Sphingobacterium thalpophilum, assembly GCA_943325195.2. Lineage (GTDB taxonomy): Bacteria > Bacteroidota > Bacteroidia > B-17B0 > Aurantibacillaceae > Aurantibacillus. The sequence continues at coordinate 8,676 of CALPON020000110.1, forward strand.
CCAGAGAGAATCCAGTTAAATGGCGACTCACCGTCAATGTCCGGCACAGAGCCCAACCAGCCTTGTTTACCACCTTCATACACCTGAGTAGCACCTAAGAAGGAACCAGCAGGCACTGTATAAGAAGGCTCAGCAGCGATAGTCGCGAAATTCG
>CALPON020000111.1 GCA_943325195.2 Sphingobacterium thalpophilum
CTCACTACCGAAATCCATTGCTCTGCGCTGCTGACTTCTTAATGCGGGTTGAAGAAAAATTTATGTCCCCCGCTGCTCAACAAAGTCTGCAAGCAAAAGGACTTCCGACCGTCATTGCATTCGGCAAGATTGAAGGGGCCGGTGCTACCAATGTGATTCCAGATGAGGTTCGCCTAGCAGGGACCTTTAGGACCATGAATGAAGACTGGCGGGCGGAAGTTCACCAGTTGCTGGGACAACTGGCGGCTGAATTGACTGAGCATTATCAGCAAGAGCTGGAGCTGCGCATCGAAAAAGGGTATCCTTTTCTGGTCAATGATGTAGATTTCACTCGGCGCTGCAAGCAGGCAGCAAGAGAATTACTTGGTAAGGAGAAGGTCAACGACCTGCCCCTGCGCATGACTGCAGAAGATTTTGCCTTTATCTCACAAAAAGTTCCGAGCTGCTTCTTTCGACTGGGCACCGGTAATAAAGCCGCTGGCCTAACTAGCGGAGTGCACACCGCCACCTTTGATGTGGATGAGCGGGCCTTACTAACCGGCGTCCAAACCCTGAGTTGGCTCACGATGCAGGAGTTAAATCTGGACACTGCCGGCTAACAATTTACTATCTTTAATTCCGTTTAAACATTTGTGTACCGGCTTTCCCGATTCATATGCATGGTGCTGCTGCTCTGTCCGCTTTTTCTGGCGGCACAGCTCAGTCCGTCGCGCCTGAGCCGCAGCTATGCACAGATAAACGATACACTGGTGCTGGACAGTCTGAGCCTTGTGCCGGGTTCCCTGAGTTGGCAAACTTTTCCCGGAGATTCTGTTTATCGACCACGCATCAGTTATCAGTTGCATGCATTGATTTTTAAAAAACGACCAGACAGTCTGCTGGTTAGCTATCAGCGCTTTCCGCACAATTTTGAAAAAGTCTATTTTCACAAAGACGCCAATGATTTGTATGTGGATATGAGTAGACGAAGAGGACCCTTCGAAATACAATACAATAAACCCGGTAACAATCCCCTCTTCGAAAATGACGCACTTAATAAAAATGGAAACATCTCCCGGGGTATTTCCTTCGGAAATAATCAGGACATCGTTCTAAATTCAAATCTCAATTTGCAAGTATCTGGTAAGCTGAGTCCCGACATCGATCTGCTTATGGCTGCTACCGATAATAATATACCCTTCCAGGCGGACGGCACAACTGCCCAGCTGCAGGAGTTTGACAAAGTGTATATTCAACTTAATAATCAGCAAAGTAAATTAGTGGTCGGCGATTACCAACTGAGTCGCCCTTCCAGCAGCTATTTCATGAATTTTTATAAGCGTGCGCAAGGTGGCTTATTTGAAAGTACTTACCGCGACTCGTCCCTCAAAAAACCACTCACTTTTAAAACACAGGTTGGAGCGGCGGTATCACGTGGTAAATTTTCACGTCAGGTCTTTTTTGGCGTGGAAAATAATCAGGGTCCCTACCGCCTGAAAGGCTCGGAGAACGAACCTTTTATTATTGTGCTGAGCGGTACGGAGAAAATTTACATCGATGGACGAATACTGCAACGCGGACAGGAGAACGATTACATCATTGATTACAACACAGGAGAACTAACCTTTACCGCCCGGCAGATCATGACAAAGGACAAACGGATTGTAGCGGAATTTCAATATGCGGAAAGGAATTATGCCCGCTCTCTGTTCTTTTTTGGTGAAGAGGTAAAGTCAAAAAAATCGACGGTCTATCTGAATTTTTTTTCTGAGCAGGATAACAAGAACCGTCCCCTCCAGCAGATCCTCAGTCAAGATCAGAAAAATAGTCTGATTGACATCGGTGACTCCCTATCCCAAGCCTTTTACACGGGAGCAACAGAACAGGTTTTCAGTAGCAATGCTATTTATTACAGTAAGCGCGATACCTTGGTGAGTGATTTTATTTATCCCAATGTCTATGTCTACACAACGGTGGCTGATTCGGTGAATTATGTCCTTAAATTCAGTTACGTCGGTGAGCAGAAAGGTAATTATGTGAGGAGGGCAGGAGCAGCCAATGGTCAGGTTTACACTTGGGTGGCACCAATCGGCAATGTACCGGCAGGAAATTACGAACCCGTTATTCCACTCGTTACTCCGAAGCAAAATCAGATGCTGGTCACTGGCGTCACCCACACTTTTAATGCAGCCCATCAGATTGCTGTAGAAGGCGTATATACAAAGAATGATGTGAATACCTTTTCAGGTCGTGATAAACGTAATGATGAAGGCAGTGGTTTAAAAATAATAAGTCGCAATCAGGAAGTGCTTGCAAGCGATTCAGCGGGGCAAGAGTTGAAAATTATTTATCACCTCAATTATGAATTCTTACAACAACGTTTTCAGCAGATTGAACGGTTTCGCAGTATTGAATTTGATAGGGATTGGAACAGGCCCTTGACGAGCAAATTATCAAGTGACCAACATTTACTGAGCGCAGAAGCAGGACTCTTAAAAACAGGCAAGGCAGGCCTATCGCTGAATTACGGGCTGTTTCAGGAAGGAACAAGTTACAGCGGTCGTCGGCAGGGGCTCTCTGCAAATTTTGGCGATCGTCAGGTACAGGCTTTATACAATGGCTCCTACCTATTGACAGAGGACCCTGCACTTCAGCAGAACACACATTTTTATCGCCATAGAATTTTACTGAGCAGACAAGTCGACCGACTGAAGTTCTCCTACAGCGACGATTTTGAAAACAATCAGTTTATCAACTCCGGCAGTAATCTCTTATTGCCGCGTTCCTACCAGTTTTACGAATGGGAAGGAAGTGTGGCGAACGTGGACAGTACCAAAAATAAAGTAAAGTTGTTTTATAAAAGGCGTCTCGATAAGCTCAACTATGGTAATGAACTAAAAGATAGCACCAGCGCCGAAAACATTGGCATGCAGGCTTCCCTTTACGGGCTGAAAAATAATCCGCTGACTGTATTAATTACTTACCGTAAATTAAGTCTGCGCAATGTGGTGGGAAATTCGCTGCGACCCGACAATACCCTGTTGAATCGTGTGGAATACAATCCTCGCTACTGGAAAGGACTAATTACAGCCGGTGTTTTTTATGAGACAGGCTATGGCCTCGAAAATAAAAGGGATTATTATTACCTCGAAGTCGCACCGGGTCAGGGCCAGTATGCCTGGAACGATTATAATGGGAATAGCCTCCGAGAGCGGAACGAATTTGAAGTGGCGCTATACCGTGATCAAATGCGCTTTATCCGAATCTATACGCCCACGAATGAATATGTCAAGGTTCTGCAAAATCAGTTGAGTCTCTCTTTCAGCCTACGTCCCTCCGCGGTCATGAAAGGCGCAGGGAAAACAGCCGTCTTTCTGCGGAGGTGGGCGCTGCAAACCGCGCTAAGGCTGGATAATAAAGTGAATGACAATAATAGCCTCGATAACTTTAATCCGTTCGTTATTCCCCGGGATTCTCTTTTACTGGCTTCCAACAATAACATCCGACACAGTTTGTTTTTTAATCAAAGCTCGCCCATCTTCGGCGCCGACTATACCTACATTGATAACCGCGCGCGCCAGTTGCTGACCAATGGCATTGAAGAAAAGAAAATCTTTTCCCAGCAGATTCGCTGGCGACTAAATTTCCTGAAGGCCTGGTCCCTCAACGGTGATCAGATGCTGAGTCGGAAAAGCAATGTCAGTCAGTTTTTCGGCGAACGCAATTATCAAATCCGTGCCATACAGATTGAAGAAAAATTAGGTTACCAGTTGGGGACCGTTTTCCGGCTTTCGGCCATTTATAAATATGAGGATAAACGGAATATCTCGGGTGATCGGGGACAAAAGGCACTGCTGAATACCTATGCACTGGAACTTAAGTACAATCAGACAGAGAAAGGGGTCTTCACGGGCAGAGCAGACTGGATTAGGATTCGCTACAATGCCACCTTGAACACGGCAGTGGCTTATGAAATGCTGAATGGTCTGAGTGCCGGAGAAAATTTTACCTGGGAATTAGGCTATCAGCGAAATCTAAACAGTAATATGCAGATCAGCATCAATTACAGTGGGCGAAAGACGCCAGCGGCGCCAATTGTAAATCTCGGTGGCGCACAAATCAGAGCGTTTTTCTAAATTAGATTTTTCCGAGGATACTTTGCGAACCTTTTACAACATCACCAATCTTCACATTTAATTCGGTACCAAGGGGAAGAAAAAGGTCTACGCGGCTGCCAAATTTAATGAAGCCCATTTCACCGCACTGTGTCGCAACATCACCTTCTTTGCAATACCACACAATACGACGTGCCAAAGCACCGGCAATCTGACGGAAGAGAATCTCCACACCAGCACTGTTTTTAACCACAATCGTAGTGCGCTCATTATCCGTGCTGCTCTTTGGTTCCCAAGCGGCTAGAAATTTACCCGGATGGTATTTAAAAAATGAAACTACACCACTAATCGGGTAACGGTTGACATGGACGTTAACGGGACTCATAAAAATACTAACCTGCAGCCGCTTATCCTTAAAATACTCGTTTTCGCTTGTTTCCTCAATCACCACCACTTTACCATCTGCCGGTGCAATAATCAAGCGCTCGTCAAGCGTGTGAACCCGGCTGGGGTGACGGAAAAATTGAAGAATGGTGACAATCAGGAAAATCGCCAGAAGATAGGCGAAACCCACTGCCAGTGCATTACCCGGGAAGAAAAATCGGGCAATAAAGATCATAATTGCACTGAAAATAATAACAATCAGTAAACTGGGCCAGCCCTCTTTGTGAAATTTCATACTATTTTTTTTAAGGCCTCGAACGCCCTTCCGGGCCGCATCTACCTCTTATTTTGCGGATAAAGATAATATTTATACCCGACAAAAAGCAGATGGCATTTGGCAAGTCCTTTGGGTTTCCTAAATTTGTGATCTGTTTTTAAAATAATTTATCAAAAAATGAGCAAAATTAAGGTGGCCAATCCTGTGGTCGAGTTAGATGGTGACGAAATGACCCGCATCATTTGGAAGTTTATCAAAGATAAATTGATTCTTCCATATCTAGATCTGGATATTAAATACTATGACTTAGGTGTTGAACACCGCGATGCAACCAATGATCAGGTGACCATTGATGCAGCAGAAGCAATTAAAAAATATCAAGTCGGAATTAAATGTGCTACGATCACTCCCGATGAAGCACGTGTAAAAGAGTTTAACCTGAAACAAATGTGGAAATCCCCTAACGGGACCATTCGCAACATTCTCGACGGGACCGTTTTTCGTGAGCCAATCGTTTGTGCAAATGTGCCACGTTTAGTAACTAACTGGACAGCACCTATTATTGTAGGTCGCCACGCATTTGGCGACCAGTACCGCGCAACCGATTTCGTAGTGCCAGGAAAAGGCCGCTTAACCATGAAATTTGAGGGCGAAGATGGAACAGTAATCGAACACGAAGTTTTTAAATTCCCGGGTGCCGGTGTGGCAATGGGGATGTATAATCTGGAGGAATCCATTCGTGGTTTTGCTCACTCCTGCTTTAACATGGCGCTGGCTAAAAAATGGCCACTTTATCTTTCCACAAAGAACACCATTCTGAAAAAATACGATGGACGGTTTAAAGATATTTTTGAAGAAATCTATGTCGCTGAATACCAATCAAAATTCGAAGCAGCTGGTATCGTGTACGAACACCGCTTGATTGATGACATGGTTGCCTCTGCTTTAAAATGGAATGGCAATTTTGTTTGGGCATGTAAGAATTATGATGGCGATGTTCAATCGGATACAGTTGCACAAGGTTTTGGTTCATTAGGACTTATGACTTCTGTGTTGGTAACTCCGGATGGAAAAGTTATGGAAGCAGAAGCCGCTCATGGCACTGTAACCCGTCATTACCGCGATCACCAAGCTGGAAAACCAACTTCTACAAATCCAATCGCTTCTATTTTCGCATGGACCCGTGGTTTGGAATTCCGCGGTAAATTAGATGGTAATCAAGAACTCGTCAACTTCTGCCAGACCCTCGAAAAAGTCTGCGTAGAAACGGTTGAAAGCGGCAAAATGACCAAAGATTTAGCGGTTTGTGCTTTTGGAAATAAAGTAAAACATGGCGAACACTTTTTATACACTGAAGAGTTTTTAGAAGCTCTTGACACGAATTTAAAGGTCGCTCTTAAGAAATAATCTATTTTTCTACTTAGAATAAAAACCTCGTTCATGTCGAACGAGGTTTTTTTGCTTTGGCTTTAGCATTGGCATCCCTCTCTTTCTCTCTAATCCGCTCGGGTTATTTTGGAACTTATCTCTGTCGCCAGCCTTCTTCCTTTTAGTTCATTCGTCGGCTTTAAGGCTCTGGTTAACCGTGTGGAAACTGAAACAGAATGTATTCAGTTAACACAGGCCAAACTATTCAAACCTTATCTTTTTGTAAATATTCGACAAATCCGCCTAATTTGCTTCTTTCTGTAGTATCTTTAGCTAGTCTGCGAGAAAATCCTTCCAGATAAAAAATATGTCAAGAACCAAAAAACCAAAACGATTCCTCTTCGAAGAAGTCCTCGACTTCCTTAAACATAACGATACCAAAGTCTTTAATTACAAACAACTGGGCGCCGCCATGGAAATTAATTCCGATCAGGAGCGTGTTCAGCTCATTGAAGCGCTCGAAGGCCTCAAAGAACAAGGCTTTGTGGTGGAAAAAGAAACAGGCAAATATCAGATTAAGCAGACGAAGTCTTTCCATACCGGGACCATTGATTTTACTTCACAGGGCACAGCTTTTGTGGTGTTTAGTGAAACAGAGCAAGATATTTTTATTCCCGCTCGCAAGTCCAAAGATGCCCTACAGGGCGATCTGGTCAAGGTGAGCATCTCTCCGCGCAAAGGGGGCCGTCGCAAAGAAGGTGAAGTCGTTGAAGTCATCAAAAGGGCCCGCGAAGAGTTTGTTGGCACCATTCGTATCAATCCCAAGTTTGCTTTCGTTATTACGGACTCCCATAAAATTCATGTTGATTTTTTTATTCGCAGTTCCGATATCAAAGGGGCGCTGGATGGGCAGAAAGTTTTAATTACCCTCAAGGAATGGAAGGCCGGAGAACAGAATCCCACCGGAGTTGTGAAAGAAGTCTTTGGATTTCCCGGACAGCATGCCACCGAAATGAACGCCATCATGGCGGAATATGGGTTGCCGGAGCATTTTCCTGTCGAGGTGGAAGCGGAAGCTAAAAAGCTTCCCACCGAAATTACCGAGACTGAAATCCAGCGCCGCCGGGATTTCCGACAGATTACCACCTTTACCATCGATCCAGTCGATGCGAAGGATTTTGATGATGCGCTCTCTATTCAGAAATTAAATAATGGTCTTTGGGAAATCGGTGTTCACATCGCGGATGTTACCCATTACTTAAAACCCAATACGATTCTCGATAAGGAGGCCGTAGACCGCGCCACCAGTGTGTATCTGGTCGACCGTGTTATTCCAATGCTTCCCGAGGTTCTCAGTAATTTCGTTTGCTCTCTTCGTCCAAAGGAAGAAAAATATTGCTTCAGTGCCGTCTTTCAAATGACAGAGGATGCACAGGTAATGGATCAGTGGTTCGGTAAAACAATCATTTATAGCGACCGTCGTTTCACCTACGAAGAGGTCCAGGAAATCATTGAAACAGGTGAAGGGGATTTTAAAGAGGACGTTCTGGTCCTCGATCGCCTGGCAAAAAAATTACGACAAGAACGTCAACGAAAAGGCTCTATCTTTTTTGATAAAGCGGAAGTTAAGTTTCATCTCGATGAGGAGGGAAATCCAGTCGGCGTGTTTTTCAAAACGCAAAAAGATGCACATAAACTGATTGAAGATTTTATGCTTCTCGCCAATAAAAAGGTAGCAGAATTTATCGGCGGAAAAGCGGAGACAGCAGCTGGCAGTAAAAGCACAAAAAGTAAAAAGCCGGAAAACCAGCACACTTGCGTCTACCGAGTGCACGATGTGCCAAGCGATGAAAAAATACAAGACCTGAGTGCTATTGCAGCGCGATTCGGTCACCAAATGAGTCTGGGTAACAAAGATAAAATTGCCCATGCCATCAATAAATTGTTAGTGGATGTCAAAAACAAAAAAGAACAAAGCATGATGGAATTGCTGGCGGTCCGCAGTATGCCAAAAGCCATCTACACAACCAAAAACGTGGGACATTACGGACTTGGCTTTGATTATTATACCCATTTTACCTCGCCAATTCGACGTTATCCGGATGTCCTTGTTCACCGCTTACTGGAGGCACGGCTGGCGGGAAAACATTATTCCAATGAACAGGAACTGGAATTCCTCTGCAAACATAGCAGCGACATGGAACGAACCGCTGCTGAAGCGGAGCGCGCTTCTGTGAAATACAAACAAGTCGAGTTTATGAAGGACCGCATTGGTGAAGTGTTCGACGGCATCATTAGTGGAGTTACGGAATGGGGCATCTATGTTGAGATTGTTGAAAATCGCTGCGAAGGCATGGTCAAGGTGCGGGACATGCGCTCTGATCAATTTATTTTTGACGAGGATAATTACCGTTACATCGGGAAAAATTCTAACCGCATTTTTGCCCTCGGTGATCCTGTTAAAGTAATCGTGAAGGAAGCCGATCTGGTAAAAAAACAATTAACCTATGCCTTTGATGA
>CALPON020000112.1 GCA_943325195.2 Sphingobacterium thalpophilum
GAAGAGAAGTACGAAATGGCCTCGAAAATCAGAGATGAACTAAATCAACGTAAAAAGTCCTAATAACTATTAAAAAAAGCCCTGCATCTGCAGGGCTTTTTTCTTAATTAGCTTTCGGTTCAACTTTTTCTGCAGGCTTTGTAGCACCTGAATTCTTCGGTATTACTTTCTCTTGCTTTTTAGGTTTGACTTCTTCTTCTTTTCTAGTAGCAGATTCGACTTTTCTCTCCGTGGACACCTGCTTGCCTTGATTGGCAGGCATGCTGCTCGATTTTTCACCACCATCGCCACTGACTCTTCCGTGACCACCTTGTTCAGTGCTCTGTGCATTCGCCGCTAGGTTCATGAGTACCAGCGCAGCAATCGTAAAAATTGATTTTTTCATCGGTCTGTTTTTTTGTAAGGGAAAGATAGAAAATTCTTTTCAATTATCGCTGTTGAGCGTCTTCTCGAGATTTTTCAACTCAGCTACCTTTTCCAGATAGCCTAACTTTTCATAAGAGTAAACCAAATTGCTAAGGCAGCGCTTAACCACATCGATATTACTGCAGGGCTGATAATATTTGGCTTCAGGTTCCAAATTTAATTGCTTCAGAAACTGATCAATATCTTTCTGATTAAACATCAGTCCCTTACTAAAGGGATTAATGTAGAATAGAATGTTGTTATTTAAGGTCTTGTGATTCACATCCATCAAGTTGGCATAGTCATTGAGATAGGCCAATACAAAGTGCTGAGGCAGATTAATACCATACACCGGAATGTTAAGCTCTTTACAAATGAGAATGTAAATAACACTTAGCATCAGAGGATTTCCTTTTTTGGATTCCAACACATTATTAATAAAGGAATTTTGAGGCGCATGGTAGTTGGTGATATTACCACTAAACTGATGCACCTCAAATAAAATATGATTAATAATCTTTACCTTCTCAAGTGCCGTGAGGTCCTCATGTAATTCAAGCCACACATCTTGGCGGATTTGCTGCAGTTGCTTACGTATTTTGGTTTCATCCAAATCAGAATACTGATAACGCGCGAGCAAAAGCACTCCTTTAAGTAAATCATCTGATTCCTCCAACGCCCATTCCTTTAGGGCTTTTTGGAGTGTTTCCAATTGTATTGTGTGAATAATTGCCTCTATACGCTTTTGCATGATGGCATCAAAACTATTTTCCCAAGCGGTCTCGAGGTGCGGTATTGCAGGGGGACCAAGTGTCACAAAGCGATTACGAACTTGTTCATAAATGATTTCATCGGGATCGTCGAGCAAGGTGATCAAAGCGATCACTTCCTTTAGACTCATTTCAGTATTCTTGCGCCTTGCCATGTTAACAAAAATAAAGGGAGCAAGGCTGCCTTTTTGGAAAATGATCTTAAATTCTCAACAAAGGCCCTGTTTATTCAAATGAACAGACCAGTATTAATAAAAAAAGCTCCTATTGGAGCTCTTAATAATCAAGGTTTGGAAGCAATTTGCCTAATGCCTGATAATCAGTCGCTCACGAATCCTCTGCTGCTCTGAAGAAATAGTGACAATATACATGCCATCTGGAAGTCCGCTAATACCTACTGATATCTGATGGCTATGGGTTTTTTCTAGCTGACTGCGGTACACTTCCTGTCCCGCTAAATCGGTCAACACCAAACACAGAGACTGGTTTTGAAAGTAAACTCCGAGGTCTATCAGCACCGATTCACTTGCGGGAATTGGCCAGATTTTTAAGGTCCTCTGCAAATAGACAGAAGATAAGCCGGCACAAATAGCTGCCTGGACCTGCGTGGTACTTGTGCTCAAGCCGATGGTATTAGAAGCAGTGACCAAGATCGTATAGTTGCCGGGTGTGGGAAAACTGATGGCAGGACTTGAAGAGGCTGCGGAAGGTAAAAACAGAACACCTGCTGCTGGAATGGCCGACCAGGAATATGAACTACCAGCTTGGGCAGTCGTTTGAAAATCCAGCGGGGCACTTCCTTCTGCACAGCCGGTCTGACCTTCACTAAAATCAATAAAAGGCAAGCCGGAACAAAGAGACATGGAGCTCGTCCCCAATTGAGAACGGAAAACACCATTGACCAAAGCGGTCTGCATACGATCGTTTTGATTGGGTGTAAACATATTTAGAGCGCGGTCATCACAGTAATCCATAAAATTCATAAACATATCGCCGAAAGCTGAGCCGCAGGTGCCAACATGGAGCGGATAGGAAGGCGCGCCAAAATTCTGTCCATTGGCACCGCTTGCAAAGCCGCCTTTCTGTGGTGGGGTATCTGCACAATAATCTGTCGCATTACAATCACCTGAAGGGTTGTTGGCGTCACCACCTATGTGCCGCAATCCCAGCCAATGACCAATTTCATGCACAGCCGTCCTGCCTTTATTATACGTTCCATCCAGCACGCCGACCCTGCCAAAGGCCCGTGACCAAATCCAGATCCCGTCATCAGCTGCGGTGCCAGTATTAAATGCCAGTCCTGATAGGCCTGCGCCGGCTGGAAAAGTAGCGTACCCTAGTAAATATGCGGTGGGATTAACATCGCTGATCCAGATATTAAAATACTGTGTAGGGTCCCAGATGGTCGCTGGCTTCACCGTGCCATCCATATAAGTTTGGAAATTAGTTGCACTTCCAAATGAATTGGGATTCGCCCAGCCGTTGGTATTATAGTTAATCCGGTCAATACCAGGCTCTGCCAGTGTATTACCCTGAGGATCCATCTGCGCGAGACAAAAATTGATGTTAGTAGTAGCGGCGCCAACTGCTGAAAACCCTGTTGCTGCAAGCGATCCAACATTATAACCGTTGCCATTAAAGTCCTCATTCAAAACTGTAATCTGCGAGTTAATCTGACTGGCAGAAATATTGGGATAAATACCCTGACTTTGTCCGCCGTGAAGCACATGCACAATCACCGGAATAGTAATGGTGACAGGAACACTTCTACGCTGTTGCTGTTCGTTTTTATAAGTCTCGACTTTTTGATTAAACCAGGTATCCCAGGCTGCAGTTGGGACGCGCGTGCCGCAACCCGGTCGGCCTGGCAAACTCTGTGAATAATACCCGGTAAAGGAAGACAAAAAGACAAAGAAAAGGATGTGTTTGAAAGCAGATAACAACATAGTGGTAAAGTGGAAAATCAATCCTCCTAAGATACGCCTTAAATCGTTTTTTAGCAAATCTTGGTTTAACCTGCAGACAGCTGAGCTGAAGGAGCTACTGGTAAGGCAAAAAAAATCCCGGCGATAAGGGCCGGGATCTACTTATTAATCTGCTTGTAAAAAAGGATAGGTGTATTCAACGGGAGAAACAAACGTTTCTTTTATTGTTCTTGGAGAAACCCAGCGGAGTAAATTAATTTTGGATCCTGCTTTATCATTGGTACCGCTGCCACGCGCTCCGCCAAAGGGCTGCTGACCCACTACGGCTCCTGTTGGTTTATCATTGATATAAAAATTACCAGCGGCGTTTGCGAGTTTTTTTGTCGCTAACTCAATCGCATAACGGTCCTGCGCCAAAATAGCACCTGTCAATGCATAAATCGAAGTCGAATCCACTAAGCTCAGTGTCTCCTCAAATTTGTTTTCATCGAAAACATAAAGGGTCAGAACCGGCCCAAAAAGCTCTTCGCACATCGTCACATAGTTGGGGTCTCTGGTAACAATTATAGTAGGCTCTATAAAGTAACCTTTACGCTTATCGTAATTTCCCCCGGCAACGATTTCAAGGTTTTTATCCTTTTTCGCCGCATCAATATAACCAGCCAGTTTATCAAAACTCTTTTCATCAATCACAGCATTGATAAAATTACTGAAGTCCTCGGTAGGACCCATTTTCATGCTTTTCAAATCCGCCTGCACGTACCCCTTTACCTCTTCCCAGATATTGGATGCAATGTACGCCCGTGAGGCAGCCGAACATTTTTGTCCCTGATATTCAAAAGCTCCCCGGGAAATAGCCACAGCCACAGCTTTTGGATCCGCAGAAGAGTGTGCAACAATAAAGTCCTTTCCTCCTGTTTCTCCAACAATGCGGGGATAGGACCGGTACTTGTGAATGTTGTTTCCAATGGTCTGCCAGATATTTTGAAATACATCGGTACTGCCGGTGAAATGAATACCCGCAAAATCACGGTGATTAAAAATTACCTCAGCGGCTTCCGGACCTGAAGGATAAATAAGATTAATGACGCCTGCGGGAACGCCCGCTTTCATGAATATTTCCATGAGTACCTGTGCACTGTATACCTGAGTGTTACTGGGCTTCCAGACCACTACATTACCCATCATAGCGCAACTACTTGGTAGATTTCCTGCTATAGCCGTAAAATTAAAAGGCGTAAGCGCATAGACAAATCCTTCTAAGGGCCTCCACTCTACCCGATTCCAGATACCCGGGGCTGAAATAGGTTGCTCGGAATAAATCTCAGTCATATACTGGACATTGAAACGCAGAAAATCAATAATCTCGCAAGCACTGTCAATCTCGGCCTGATAAGCATTTTTACTCTGACCTAACATGGTGGCGGCGTTCAGACGCGCACGATAGGGACCTGCAATTAACTCAGCGGCCTTCAGGAAAATACTGGCGCGCATTTCCCAGCTAAGAGCAGACCATTTTTCACGGGCAGCCAAAGCGGCATTTATTGCCTGCTCTATGTGAGTACGCTCACTTTTATAAAAATGACCAAGGGTGTGCTGATGGTCGTGAGGAGGAGCAAGCCGGGACTTCTCATTACTGCGAACTTCTTGACCGCCAATATACATTGGAATGTCCATTTCCTTGGAACGAAGTTCCTTCAGCATGGCTTGTAATTCTTTACGCTCCGAACTTCCCGGTGCATAATTCTTTATCGGTTCATTGACCGCTACGGGTACTTTATAAATTCCTTTTGGCATAAATTTCTGTTTGAAAATACAGCTGCCCAAAGATAACATCTTTTGCAGAATAGAGAGCCTCCGCGCCCCTTACCTTTTTGATTTAATTAAGGCTTTTTTACAGCCGCAGGAACTATTTAAGGCGGGACTTCATGATGTGCTGTCCCATTGCAAAAAAGGATTGTTACTTTTGTGCACGATTACTAGAGAAAAAATATATCATGTTATAGTTTTAGCGCTGACAGCTATCCTGTCCGTTTTTTTTGCAGTGCAATTGCCTCAATTGCGATTTAATTATGATTTCGAAGCATTTTTCCCAAATGAGGACAATGAACTGGAACGCTATAATGAATTCAGAAACCGATTTGAATATGACAATGAGTTTATTCTGCTGGCTGTCGAGAATAAAAAAGGTGTTTTTCGACGGGACTTCCTCAAAAAAATAGATCAGTTAACTCAAACCCTGGCTAAGATTCCTGACATCAAGCAGGTTCAGTCACCAACCAATCTGACCTATCTCAAAACAGGCGGGATGGTACCGGTGCAATTACATGTCCTGCATTTCGAAGAGCCCGAAAAGTACGAAAAGGATAGTATACAGATATACCAGTCGCCTTATTTTAAGGGGTCCTTTTTTCCGGAGGATGGGCGTTCACTTAGTCTTTTTATTAAAACAGAAGATGTTCTTTCCAAAAAGCGATCAGACGCTCTGGCAGACGCGGTCAGCGTAGCGGTCAGTCAGTTTCATTTTGATGACGTACATCTGGTGGGAAGAATATTTGCACAGCAGGTTTACCTGAGCAATATTCAAAAAGAATTCGTCTGGTTTTTATCCCTTTCATTCTTCCTAGTTATTATTTTTCTCTGGTTTACTTTTCGTCGGCCTTATGGCATTCTTGTTCCGGTTACGGTTGTGCTCATTGCAATTTTGTGGACACTTGGCATTATGTCCGTGCTGCATAAATCCGTTGATATTATGGCCATCATGCTACCCACAATGATCTTTGTGGCGGGCATGAGTGATGTCGTCCACTTTTTTTCAAGGTATTTTGAAGAACAGGCAAAGGGTACGGACAGAAAATTTATATTCCGGATTATTGTTAAGGAAGTAGGCATGCCAACCTTGTTGACACTGCTTACAACCGTGGTTGGTTTTCTTTCCCTTCTCTTTTCAAGCATTCAGCCGGTTCGTGATTTTGGAATTTTCACCTCCCTAGGCGTGGTACTAGCTTTCCTTCTTACTTATACATTCCTGCCATCCATTCTCTTCTTTTTTCATCCAACAAAAATTATTGCCCGTCACGAAAAAGAAAAAGGAGGAAGTGTGATCCTTGGTCGGCTATTAATTTTCACACTGCGAAAGCGCAAACTGATTTTTCTGATTTCAGCTATTCTGCTTATTATCACGTCAGTTGGCATTAGTAGAATTAAAATAAATAACATTCTGCTGGAGGATTTAAGTGATAAAATCCGCATTAAACAGGACTTTGTTTTTTTTGATGAACATTACAGCGGTGTCCGCCCTTTTGAACTCGAAATTTCTTTAATTAAAGGACGAATATGGGATTACGAGTACATGAAGCAGGTAGCACGACTCGATAGTTTTGTGAAAAAAGAATATCGGGCAGGTTTTTTGTTATCCCCTGCTAGTTTGGTCAGCAGCCTTTATCAGGCTACTTATGAAGATACCTCACAGACCTTTCCCGACAAAGAAGAGTATGAAGAATTAGCCACGCTTCTGCAGAAAAACAAAAACAATAAAGATCTGCGGCGACTGGTTACCGCAGATGGGAAAATAGCCCGCATCAGCGCAAAGACGAGAGACGTGGGCAGCTTTGCAATCAGGGAACACAATCAAAAATTAATGAAATTTATTGAAGAGGAAATTGACCCCTCGCTTCAGATTCAGCTCACTGGTGCTGCCCACCTGCTTGACCGAAACAATGAATACATGGTGAGCAATATGACACAGGGCTTTATTTTTTCAATAATTATTATTGCTTTGCTTACCCTCGTATTACACCGGAGTCTGAAAATGGTCCTGGTGTTTTTTCTGCCCAATATTTTCCCGCTCGCTATTATCGCGGGAATTATGGGATTTGCCGGCATAGAGCTGAAGGCGGCAACCAGTCTAATTTTTAGCATAGCGTTTGGAATAGCGACGGATGATACCATTCATTTTATTTCTCGCTTAAAAATTGAATTGAGTTATGGTAAATCCATTCTATACGCCTTGAAGCGCACTTATCTCGAAACTGGAAAACCGATTGTCTTGACAACTTTTATCCTGCTCGGGGGATTTGTCAGTCTAACCACAAGTAATTTTGAAAGTACTTTTTACTTTGGGTTTTTAACTTGCATTACCATGGTGATTGCATTGGCCGCAGATTTGTTCCTACTGCCGGCATTGTTGATTCTTGTTTATGGAAAAAAATCCAGAGTAGTAACCCCTAAAGGGAATCGACTTTCCTAAAGAAAGGGACTGCTTTAAATCGGTTAGGAATCCCCTAGTTATTTGAATGCGCATACCCTGCTAACCCTAGTTTGCTGCCGGACAATACAACTCTCAACAATACTGTAAAGACAGGCACTAGGTGGTTGCAAAAAATATTTGGCAAAAAAGGAATCAGCCTAACCCTGCAGAGAATTCTACTTTTTTATATCCTTGTTTCTTAACATAAGACTGCCGGGGAATCGCCGCAATGAAAAAGTGGTGATGTCACTGTAAGCGCAGAGAGTAGATTCATCGGAATGCCATCTAAGAGGCCGCCCGGAATCAGTTTGATTCAAAAAAAAAGTGGCCTTTTTTAATCGGTGGTGACAACGTCTCAAAGAAATAGATGGGTGGGACAAAAAAGAATGATCACCATCCTTCATTTCCGAATTAGAAAATTTGCACGCCTCCACTTATTTTTATATCATTGATCTCGGTGACGGAAGCAGCCCCTAAGAAGGCTGGATTGAACTGCTCAACCATTAATTTTTATCACCGGACCTGTAGTAATAATCGGAGGCGGAGCCGCTGGCTTTTTTTGCGCAATTAATATTGCCGCACAATGCCCCTCCACTAAAATTATTTTGCTTGAAAAAAGCAACAAATTTCTTGCAAAAGTGCGCATCTCCGGAGGCGGCCGCTGCAACGTCACTAACCATTGTTTCGACATCAACGAACTCCTCTCCAACTATCCCCGCGGAGCTAAGGAACTAAGACAGGTTTTTCATCAATTTGGTCCAGCAGAGACGATTGATTGGTTTCGAAAACAGGGCATCAGCCTCAAAACAGAGCCGGATGGCCGCATGTTTCCGATCTCTGACTCGAGTGAAACCATTATCAACTGTTTTTTGACTTTGGCCCAAAACTATGGCATCGACCTCCGTCTTCACAGCGAAGTGAATGTTATCCGAAAAAAAGATAAGCACTTCGAAATCAAAACAAACACTGGCACACTTGTAGCAGCCTATGTCGTCTGCGCAATGGGGGGCCACCCAAAAATCGGATCCTACTCGCTGATTGCAAATTTGGGTCATACCATTGTCTCTCCTATTCCCAGTCTGTTTACCATTAACCTGCCCGGGGCTGCCATCAGTAAACAATTGCAGGGACTTGCTGTGCAGCAGGCAGAAGTAACCATCAGTGGCACACGTTATAAATGGCAAGGTCCACTACTGATAACGCATTGGGGACTTAGCGGACCTGCTGTCCTAAAACTATCAGCTTTCGCAGCGGAAGATTTTCATTTGAAAAA
>CALPON020000113.1 GCA_943325195.2 Sphingobacterium thalpophilum
ATCCGAAGAATTTTTATCGAGGAGTCGGAAACAACCAATTTAGGATTTATCTTCAGCTTAAAGTCTTTTATGAGTTCGGTATAGTTACTGACGGTGTCAGCGTTAATATGTTTTTCAGCGAGTACTTTGCTACCGTTGAGCACGGAGATCCGGTAAGAAGGATGCACATCCTTGAGGAGGCAATAATAAGAGCCGTCTGTTTCATCACATGTAACGAAGCCGAGTTCGGTTCCCGTTTCTGGGTCCGTAATCCGTACATCGCATTTCAATTTTTGAGGGTAATTGTGGCTGATGTTTCCTTTTATCACCACCGTTTTCAGACAGGTTATTTCAAGCAGAGCTTCACTAAAATTGGCCTGATAAATATCGCCGTCTCTTATAAAATAGCCGGTAGTGCCCGCAGCATCGATGATGAAACCGTAGTCATCACCCTTGGTGTTTATTTTGCTTCCCAAGTTAATGATTTCACCAATTTTACCCATGGCGTCAATAGTCGTTTTGAAAATATCAAGCCCACCAAAGCCACCAAAGCCAGCTGACGCAAAAAAGACAGTGACACCGTCTGCACCTATAAATATGGACCGATCATCTTTTTTTGTGCTTAATGAGAGTGGGCGTAGGAGTCCCCACTTACCGGCATCGTCTTTGTCGCTCATGTAGAAGTCTAGATCACCATTGTAATTTTTCCCACAAGCAACGATAAAGCGTTTCCCACTCGGGGACATGGAGGCACCATCGGTTGCGTATCCGCCATTAGAGGAAGCCATCGAATGAATGAAGAACCGTGAAATACCATCTCCTAATCCGATTGGGTTCCTTTTCCCTGAAACGTTCAAGTCTTCTATATAGTAGGGTCCACCCGCGCTTGTCCACTTATCATTCCAGCTTTGGTAAACAATTTTTTTGCCATCAGGCGAAATGCTTGCATCTCCTTCATTACTTGGTGTATTTAATTTCAGGCAAATGGGCTTTTGAAATTGGCCATTAACGCGCTGTGCATACCAAATATTGCTATCATAAGACGGTCCGCTTTTATATGACTCATGGCCAAGCACAGACCACTTTTGCCCTCCTCTGTCACTTTCAAAAACGATACGATTGCCATCAGGCGAAACACTCAAGTTTGTTTCGCGGTAAGCTGAATTTAAAACCACCAGCTTCTGGATGTCAATACTGCTGTTTTTATCCAATACCTTGGGCTTGAAAGTAGTTGTTACTTTATAATTATTATCAGTGGTGCTGGCCTGCTTTGTATCTGAGCTGATTCTATAATTGAGAATGTCTACCGCTTCCCTTTTCGCTTCAGCATAGTGCCTCGTATTCGGTTTTATGCCCATAAGGAGGGTATATGCCAATTCGAAAGATGAATTGATGAGACTATCGTAAGTGTGATGGCTTTTATTATATTCTTTCGAGCTAATCTGGCTAATTTTCTTAATGGAGTTCCGGCCTTTTTGGTAATATTCAAAGGCTAATTCCATTCTTGCCTCGCTATTTTTGGGATTAAAATTTAAGGCGCGATTTGCGCTGCTGAGCCGGGCGCTTGCCGGGTCGGCTTTTTGAAGGTAATTCAAGGTGTCGTTGTAAGAAAAATAATTGGTTTGGCGCGGGCTTAGCACAGAGGTAGTGGACTTAGCTTTTTCAAATTCAGCTAGCGATAAGATATTTTCCGAAAGTTGCCACAGTGGATCGCCGGGAAGATGGGCAATCCAGAATTTGTCGGGTGCCATTTTGAAATAGGATCCTGAAAATTTTCTATCAGGAATGATTGAAGGTTCATTGGTTGAAGTGCCATCCCAAGTTGGGTCAAACAGATGCCATTGATTGTTTATTTTCACCACGTTCCAAGCGTGATCTGTCTCTGAAAAGCTACTCCCTTCTATGTATCCATAGCCTTTGCTATAGCCTCTTACGACATACACAGGGATTTTTGCCTTTTTGCATAAGGCCTCAAAGAGATTGGCAAAACCCTGGCACACAGCTATCCTGTTTTTAAAAACTGTTGGGGCATCATAGGCTGGGGTCTTATCGGCGAGGAGAGAGATCATGTCATATTTGATGTGACAACAAATCCAAACATAAAAGCTACGAATTTTTTCTTCATCATTCTTCGCGGGCTTGATTAAATACAAATAGAGTTGATTGAGATCCGCAGCCGCATTTTCTGGCGCTGACCTGGCATAAGTGTCAATCGCAGTGTAATTTGAGTTTTGAGCAAGTACAGAATTACTCAAAAATAGGAAGTTGAGAAGAATGACTCCCCGGACGAGAATTAAAGGAATGGGCTTGAGTTTTAACATCTTCTTTTTCGCGCGTTGCAGTAATTCGAGTGCTAATGGGTCTTTAAATGTGGTAGTGACTTGGGTAATTGGAGAACAAATTACAGATTTTTTTTCATCTGTGTGTCAGCATGGCATTTGCGTGGGTCTGTGTTCCTCAAATTGTTTGTCTACAAAATCGGAGTTTCTAGAAATCATCATTTAGCAGCGTGATTAATTAATAGATAATCCGGTCCGCAAATCCCGACATTAAAAATTAATAAACTAGGAATATAATTTTAGGGCTTGTCAGAGAAAAAAGCAGGCTTATCGCCAAGACGCTTAAAAAAATATTGATTTTTTTGTGGCAGGTGGGTTCCAAATAGGATATTGATCACACCAAAAAGGAGCTAGAAGGTTTGGTTTAATAAACGGTAATGGTACTAGAAGGAAATTATTTTCGGTGTGGCACGCTCATTGGCTAAACTATTAAAATTTGTTAAAAAATCCAGAATACAATCCGGTTGCAGTGAGCCGTTTTATCTTTCGCTCCAAACAAAACTGTGGAAGAAAAGCCACACAAGAAAGAGAACATTCAAATTAAAACTTTACAACTATGAAAAAAATGGCTTTTGCATTGTCAATCATTTCAATCCTAACATCTTGTGGAACAAAGGTTTGTAAATGCGACGAACTGAGTGCTGATAATCAAGGGAGATTTGTGCTTAATGGCAGTTCATCCCCTTATTCAGGGACCTGTCAAATAAAAGACAATTTAGATTCCGTTATTGGGGAAAATTATTTTGATAAGGGAGTAAAAACCAGAGAAATTAAAAAAGTGCAAGCTAACCTTGGCTATTTAACTGAAAAAGATTTGCAGTTCGATAACTTGGGGAATAAGATCAAGGGCTTTGAATTAACATTCACCGATGATCATATGGATACAATAGGAATGACCTATTATGAAAATACGAATGTAAGGGAGATTAAAAGGAAGCAAATTAATGAAAAGTATGTGACGGAGTCAGATATGCTCAAAGATAAGGATGGTAAACAAATTGAAGGTTATTCCTTGAGCATTTTTGATATTTCAGGTGTAAAAAACGAATACTATGTTTACGCTGCTAGTATTATTAAAAAGGGAATCCAAGAAGAAGCATGGCAAATAAATATGCACTATCTCGACATGTTTGATAAGAAAGATTACAGTTTCTCCTTTACATACTTAGTTAATAAGGGCAACAAGGTTAAAAATATCGATTTCAAGCCCTCTTGCATTCCTGAGGCTGAGTATGAAGAACCTTATACAGTTCCTAATTATGATCAATATGGTTTTCAGGATGGCATTTCAAATCTAGGAGATGCTTGGAAATATTCAATTGATGTGAAAGATCCCGAAGGAGCTAAAAAATTAGAAACCGTTACTAAATGTCTGTCTAAAGATTACCCTTTCTTTCAATATTTTAAGAATAACTAAGTAGGTAAAAAGCTTCTTTAATTTTTTATCAAACACTTGATTAAGTAGCGTGTTCATGCGATGTATGGACTTTGGTTCTGTACTCTATCGTTTTAGTATAACAATGAGCGCTAGTGTGTTCCATTGAAATGAAAAACATTCAAGATTTTTTGTAATTTAAGACCATGGTAATTTTTAAAACAATAGGATTTATTAGTCTCATAATCCTGGCTGTAAGTTGCAGTAGTGACGAAACAGCTAAAAATGAAAGCAATTCCTTTTCAAATCATCTGCCTAAAATGATGAATCTAGACTCGATAAATGTAGATTCCAGAGTGGAGGTAGAAGACTTAACGCCATTCAAAATCGGAAATTTAGAGATTTATCGCAAAGATCTTGAGGCAAACAAATTAATAAGGTTCGATGCAAATCAAGCGAAAGAAGAATGCTTAAAATTGGGTGATGGTTGGCGGCTTCCAAATCAACAAGAATTGCAACTCATAATGGATAACATCGAAACATTGGGTGAATTCAAGAATAATTACTATTGGGGCCTTGTGAATGATAATACTGAGGATGAAGGAGAGATTTTTTTGAGACTTAACGTCGTCAGTGGTGAATTGATTGAAAATTTTCAAGAATTGAGTTCGGTTTATAGTTTAAGGCCTGTAAGAACAGTAGAGTAAATAGAATTCTTCGCAGGCTTGATCAAATACTTGCATGGGTCTGTATTCCTCAAATTACTTGTCTGCAAATCGGAGTTTCTAGAAATCATCATTTAGCAGCGTGATTTATAGATAATCCGGTCCGCAAAGCAGGATTTAAAAATTAAGAAGCTAGGAATATAATTTTAGGGCTTGTCAGAGAAAAAAGTAGGTTCATCGCCAATTCGCTTAAAAAAATATTGATTTTTTGTGGCAGGTGGGTTCCAAATAGTGTAGTGAGGGCGGATCTTTTTGAAATACAAGCTTTTAGTCAGGTTTTTCGGTAAATGCCACATAAAAATTGTGGTTGTCCATAGATTTTAGTGCGCAGGTTAGAAGAATTTTTTTTATCAATTTTCTTTTCTAATTTTACAATACCTAAACCCAATTTAATATCCCATGCCAATTGTACTAATTCGATCCAGTTGGGTTTGTAGTTCAACACAAATTAACAACAAAATCAAAACAGTATACCATGAAAAATCTAATTCTACTCGTAGTGATGACCATGTCTTTAAGATCTTTTGGTCAGACCCCACAGGATTCAGCAGCTAAAGTAGTTGTAATAACTTATTCTGGTAAGGAGTTTACTGGAAATATTTTATCAGATGATGGCAGGGAGCTTCTCTTAAACACTGACAAGGCTGGTAAAGTATATATCAGAAAAGATGATGTTAAAAGCATCGAATTGATAAAGAAAGATGATATTATAAATAATGAATATGTCAGCGCTGGTCCATTCACAACGCGGTATCAAATCACAAACAATGCGCTTCCGATTAAAAAAGGTGAAAACTATGCTATGTGGAATCTTTATGGACCTGAAGTTCACTTTTCAGTGACTTCGAGATTGAACATAGGTGTGATGGCAACTTGGATCGCATCGCCAATTGCTTTTGCTCTCAAATACACACTCTCTAACAAGGAAGAAGGGAAAATACACTACTCATTTGGAACGCTGCTTGGATCATCAGGATATATATCTAATGGTTCTCTGTTTGGAGGTCTACATTGGTTGTCAGCTACTTTGGGAAATAGAAAAAATAATCTTACGGTATCTGGTGGATATGGATACTTCAATAATACTATTTCTATTCAGAAGCCAGGTGTTTATAATAGTCATAAAGAGATTCCAAATGAAAGTTCTAAGAGTTTGACAGGCGGTCCTCTTTGTTCTGTTTCAGGTATTGTTAAGATTGGCAAAAAAGCAAGTTTTGTTTTTGATAACATGTTTATTTTTAGCAAAAACATGTATTCAGATATGTTAATTACCTATACCCCCAGTTTTGATAAAAATGGATATCCCATCTATGAAGATGAATACACAATCACTAACAGAGAATATTTGGATTATTACGTTTTAGTTATGCCTGGTATCAGATTCCAAAAAAGTGATGATAAAGCTTTTCAAGTAACGCTTGTAAATGTCAGATCCGAAAGACAAGGAGAAATGGTAACTTTTCCACTACCTATGTGTTCCTGGTTTAGAAAATTCTAATTGAAAGCACATAATCGCCGAAAACAGCGGTCTGGTATTCAAAATACGTAAGCTCCCTCAGATGCCATACCTATTTTCTCATTCAAAAGACGGTCTCGTGTTTTTAAACTGTCTGATGATGTCCAATAAATTTAAACTCAAATAATTCAATTAAAGACACTCTTGGACTCGGTCGATTTCTTAATCAAGGTGTAAGGACTGGTGGATATAAAACAAAAAAGTAGATGGATCCACAAACTGACTGTCAGCGCAAAGAACTTTAGGATAAATCAATTTAAATACTGGAAATAAGGCGGGTTTGGCAAATGTAGCCATTCACTGGTCCGCAGTACTAACAAATCTCAATAGCTAACCGACATTGGAAGAGAAAAAAAACTGTCCGTCAGGGAGCACCCACGTTTTTAAAAGCTCTGGTATTAGACAAAATCTGTCAATAGCGCTTGTTATTGGCAGAATCAACAGAACAAACTATCTTTACAAGATGACCAAAAAGACAGCCACCTACCGGATAATATCTCCAGAAGAAAAATGAAAACAAAAATTGCAGTTCTGAAAAAAACGCTGGCTGTATCCTGCTTATTTCTCTTACTTTTTTTCAATGATGGCTTATCCGCACAAATTATATACACTGATATTGTGCCGGATGCGACTCCGAATGCAAGCTATCCCTTAGATCTAAATAATGACACGGTTGTTGATTTTATAATTCACTTCGGTGGGAGTACGGGAACAATTGCGGTGATGTGTGAGCCCCAAAATACCAATGCGTATGCCGGAGAGGTTGCTGCTGGCTTCCACTTACCCTGGGCCTTATCAGCATCTGGTCCTATTTGTGGCTCACTAACTACATGGTATGGTGGAAATAACCCTGGCACAATGGGTTTGGGAGCAAGCACTGGTTACTGGCCAGGAGCAACAGATAAATACTTAGCACTAAGACTAACGAAGGGGCTTAACACCTACTATGGCTGGGCACGTTTCGATTTCTTAGCAATGTCGGGTTCATTCACCATAAAAGATTACGCTTATAACAGCAGCCCAAATGCCTGCATTCAAGCGGGGCAAATTGTACTGGGTATGAATGAAAGCACCACTACTACTCTTGTTTCTATTTTTCCAAATCCCTTTAGTTCCTGGACATCCATAGAAACACCCGGTAATTATAAAAATGCAAGCCTGACAATTTACGACTTATACGGGCGATTAGTAAAGCACATCGAAACGAGCTCGGGGCAAAAAGTTTCTTTATTCCGTGACAATCTTAAAAGTGGAATTTATTTCATGCAGCTGAGCGAAGGGAACAAAGTGATCGCTACAGAGAAATTTGTAATTACCGACTGACACGATAGACAGCAGTAGGGGGCAAGGAGTGGGTTTTGCAAAAATGGCGATACAGTGGGATCAAAATTCTATCGTTTGTATTTGTAAATCCCCAGACTGAAGACATCATGGGTTCCAATTACATTGGCTGCCAGCAGGCGCAGCAGACCTTTTACAATAGTGAGGACATAACACGCGCAGTGACTTAAGTCTGGAAGATTGATTTTTCGCAGTCTGGCCTCTCTGCAGTAACATAGGATGCGCGGAGCAAAGTTCTTACAGACCACTCTTGATTTCTTGTTATTCGAATAGGCATCTATGGTATGTTCTTATTGAGCACACAATTTTATTTCACAAAACTTTTTTGATACAGAGTAATCCAATCTTTGACAGAGATCTTTTTAAGTAATTCAGCTATCAAGTCATAGGGAATCTGATCAAGTTTTTTGAATCTTACGCAACTCTTTCCGACATCTATTTTTGATTTAGAATGTTGTGGGTATTCTTTTATAAACCATTCTAATAAAGCTGGATTGGCATACAATCCCATATGATAAAGGGCAATAAAATTTTTCTGGGACGCGATAGTAATAAAAGGCAAAGGCAGCGAGGGATTGCAGTGGTAGCCGTCCGGAAAAATAGAATGCGGCACAACATAGCCAATCATGCCATACGACATAACTTCTTCAAATCCTTTAGGGATATTTTTCAAAATCGTCGCTCTTAATTTTGATAAATAAAGTTCGCGATCTGGAGGTAGTTCCTTTAAATACTCAGCGACGTTCTTTGCTTTGGATACCATGACAATAAATTTATAGGTAAAGATAGTAATTTGGAAAATGGTGAAAGCCAAGAAAAAAATAGTTTGTAATGATTCTGCTGGTGCATTCTATTGTCCGCGTAAAGCCATCGTTTAATCGAATTATTTCTAATGGGATTAAAGAAGAAAACCAATCTTAATTACGAAATAGTGTTGATTTCAGCACCCGGCACGCTGTTTATCGCTGAGCGCACCTCAACCAAATTTGAAATTGTATCTTTACACTACGCCCTCATACTTCAGAGCGTGCAATGCTTTAAAATGAAATTTACAGGAATTGGATTGTTAGCTCTCATTTTTTGCCACCTGTCCACTTTTGGTCAGGTTAGAAAGCTTGCCCTGATAACGGATCGAAATTTCAATCAAATTAGTTTCTTGGATCAATTAAAATTTATTGAAAAAGCACCAGCACAATTACAAAAACTCATTAAAAGGCTGCAAGACAGCGATAATTCAATGGTTCTCGATTCTGCAGTGGAGCAAATTGTAGCTCTGCAAACACCGGAATCTTTCTTATTGATCGCTAATTTTTGTTGTAGGTATATTGA
>CALPON020000114.1 GCA_943325195.2 Sphingobacterium thalpophilum
CCTTAGAAAACTGATTGGCAAACGTAAATGCCGCAAACACCCCAGCAGTCCAAATAAAATTAGAATCTCAGCAGTGCTTGGTCAGGGCCCTTCAGCGGAACTACTCGCCTACTGCTGTCCCGATTTCGTGAAACAAATCCGCTAACCAAAGCGGCTTTTTATTTTTCTGAATTATCTCGCTTTCTGACGAATTTCCCAACCGCTGTCCAATTTAACGGCGATGTTGAAAAACCACCTTTTTAAAAAGCACGACCGCTAATCCGCTATAAGGCATTCCTGTCTTGCGCTGCAAGACTTCCATCGTTTTCTTTTTTAGTAAAATAGATTTAGAGGAATCTAAAACCAGGTGAAAAATTAGTCATCAGGCATGGGCATGGAAAGGAACTACCAGCGTCAGGACTTGCGCAGCGAATCCACCACCTGTACATACAGGTCTTCTACCTTCTTACGCGCCCAAGGTGTTCTTCGGAGAAAATGTAGACTGGATTTAATACTTGGATCTTCATTAAAACACCGCACTGGAATCTTTGTCCCTAGATGCTCCCAGCCATAGTTTGTAACAAGAGCTTGCAAAATTTTCTCAAGCGTCATCCCATGCAGCGGATCTTTTTGCTGATTTTCCATCTCACAAAGATAACAAACCGCTACATCTTGCTCTAAAATTGCGCTATCTTTGTTCGTATGGAGCTGTTGCCTCTCATATTATTAGTGGAAGATGAAAGTTCTCTGGCCGATACACTTAGTCTGAATCTTAAACTGAGCAAGTACCGAGTGCTGCTAGCAAGGTCGGGACAAGAAGCACTTCAACTTTATAGGGAAAATAGTGATGCTCTGAATCTAGCCCTGCTGGATGTCATGCTGCCTGACATCAGTGGTCATGAACTTTGCAAAGTGATTAAGAAAACAACACCCGATCTCCCCGTCATTTTCTTAACAGCCCGTGCACAGCTAAATGAGCGTGTAGAAGGATTAAAACTGGGAGCCGATGACTACATCAGCAAGCCTTTTGATCTGGAAGAACTGTTATTGCGCATTGCCAATCTGCTCAAACGGACACCCAGAAAAACAGAGCATATTTTTCGCTTCGAGGGCGGAGAAATAAATTTTACCACTTACGAAATAAAAGACCGCAACGATAAACGCCTCACCTTATCAAAAAGAGAAATAGCGCTTTTGGAACTGCTATCGGGGAACATTAATAAGGTCATTTCACGCGATGAAATCATCGAAAAACTGTGGAACGAAAATGAAAATGCTTCCAGTAGAACCATCGATAATTTTATTCTGAACTTCAGAAAGTATTTTGAATTGAATCCCCGCGAACCCCGACACTTCCAATCGATTCGCGGCGTGGGTTATAAATTCACGAACTAAATTCAGTCAGCTACCCAGTGGCTGAGTTTCTTTCAGTAATAGAAAAAAGGGACTGAGGGTTTGATGTCTAATTTTCCGAACTTACAGATATTAAAATCAGGGATTTGCTTTTATAAATTCATTCATTTCCTTTTTGGAATTTGTCAGGGTTAAACCGTCAAAAACCTTGTAGTAATTCTGTTTATCAACCGTTCTGCCGTAGGCAAATTTCGCAAAGGCGACCCTGCTGGGTTCGAGACTAAACACTTTTAGAGCATCTTTTACCATGCTGGCCAGCAGCCACTTATTTCCAAAAAAGGTCTTGGCCAATTCCATCCTATTTTTTTCAACAGGCTCCTTTTTTAAGGTCTTTATAATATCAAAGTATTCTTCCTCCTCGATCACCGCGCTGTTTGAGGCCGTCAATGCCGCTGCGGTCGCGCTCGTCACCGCATCATTGAGCATACTGTCCTTCATCAAGACCTTACTTTCCATCGTAAACAAAAAATTACCATAGGCATCTTTATTAATCACGTAAGTCGAAAAGTAATTGGGCTGACTGTACACCATAAAGGATAGCGTCTGACGAGCGCCAGCCTGCAAAATAGTGACTTTATACTGATACTCATCCAGGTATCCGTAACACACCTGCGACACATATTCCGAGCTTAAACGCACACCGTTCAGACTGGTGATGAATTTTGGATACGTGTCCTTTGCATTCTTGATGAGAACTTTACCGACATCTTGGGCGGCTGCTTGCAAGAGCAGAAAGGTGAAAATCAGAAAAAGAGGTGTTTTTGTTTTCATAAACGAGAAGATGAGCCTTAAAGATAGTAAAAATGAAAAAGCAGTTTCAAGAATAGTTCGCTAATTGTCCGCCGGTTTCTTAATTTTAAGTTTTTATTGTTATCGACATGAATCAACTATACAACTACGCCTGCGGTGAGTGGGTAAAAGGAGCAGGAAAATCGCAGGAATTATTTAATGCCATTACCGGCGATGCAGTGGCAACCGCCAGCAGTGAGGGACTCGACTTCGGTCGCATGTGTCACTATGCCAGAAGTGTGGGCGGACCCAAACTCAGAAAAATGACTTTCCAGCAGCGTGGACTCATGCTCAAAGCATTAGCCTTGCACCTGCTCTCTAAGAAAGAACAATTTTATCAGATCAGCTGGGCCACGGGTGCAACAAGGGCAGATAGCTGGGTAGACATTGAAGGTGGTATCGGCAATTTATTTACTTACGCCAGTTTAAGAAGAACCTTCCCTAACGAAACTTATTGTTACGACGGAGAAGCAAGTCGCTTATCAAAAAATAACACCTTCATCGGTCATCATATCTGCGTCCCAAAAGAAGGTGTAGCCGTTCACATTAATGCTTTTAACTTCCCTGTCTGGGGCATGCTGGAGAAGATTGCTGTTAACTTTCTGGCTGGCGTTCCCGCCATCGTAAAACCAGCAACGGTTACCTCCTTTCTCACCGAAGCCGTGGTGAAAGAAATCGTTGCCAGTGGAATTTTACCGGAAGGTGCGCTGCAATTGATTTGCGGAAGTGCTAATGGCATTCTGGACCATGTGGAAAGTCAAGATGTGATTACCTTTACCGGTTCTGCCAGCACGGGTCGTATGCTCCGCTCTCACCCGCGCCTGATTGAAGAATCGGTGCCATTTAATCTGGAAGCAGATTCACTGAATTGCTGTGTACTCGGTCCAGATGTAACACCAGACATGCCTGAATTCGATCTCTTCATTAAGGAAGTTGTGCGGGAAATTACTACCAAGGCGGGGCAGAAATGTACTGCAGTCCGCCGCATTCTTGTGCCAGAACGTCTAGTTGAAGATGTGCAGATTGCGCTTGGCAAACGTCTGTCACAAACCATCATCGGCGATCCGAATAGCGAGGGAGTTCGCATGGGTGCACTTGCAGGAAAAGGTCAATTAAAAGAGGTAATGGAAAAAGTAGAATTACTTTCCAAAACTCAAAAAATAATTATTGGGGATT
Organism: Sphingobacterium thalpophilum; assembly: GCA_943325195.2. GTDB lineage: Bacteria > Bacteroidota > Bacteroidia > B-17B0 > Aurantibacillaceae > Aurantibacillus. Next base: position 3,358 of record CALPON020000114.1, read on the forward strand.
TTGAAAAATTTGAAATCAAGGGAGCAGACAAAAATAAAGGCGCCTTCATGCCACCTATTATTTTCCTGAATGAACATCCATTCAGTAATCTGGACGGACATAACATTGAAGCCTTTGGTCCTGTAAGCACCATCATGCCTTACAAAACCATTGAAGATGCCATAGATCTTGCAAAAATGGGCAAAGGCAGTTTGGTGACTAGTATTATTACCGCCGACGATCGCATTGCCCGCATGTATACGATCGGTGCCGCCTGCATGCATGGACGTATTTTAGTTTTAAATAGCACCTGTGCAAAAGAAAGCACCGGACATGGTTCTCCCCTACCGATGCTGGTTCATGGTGGTCCCGGTCGCGCTGGCGGCGGAGAAGAAATGGGTGGCAGAAGAGGTGTTTTCCATTATCTGCAACGGACTGCTATTCAGGGCTCCCCTACCACCATTTCAGCGATACTGAATCAGTATCAGGCAGGCGCGAAACAAATTGAAAAAGACATTCATCCTTTTCGCCAACACTTTGAAGATCTTGAAATCGGCGAAACACTGATTACCGCCAAACACACAATCACCGATGCAGATGTCGTCAACTTTGCCAACGTGAGCGGTGATCATTTTTACGCACATACGGATGTGACAAGTCTCGATGGTACTATTTTCACCGGACGCGTAGCTCATGGATACTACATTCTGAGCAAAGCAGCGGGCCTTTTTGTCAACGCAAAAAAAGGACCTGTTTTATTGAATTATGGGATTGACGAATGTCGGTTTACCAAACCAGTATACATGGGGACCACTATTGGTGTGCGTTTCACCTGTAAAGAAAAAATTGATCAGGAAAAGAAGAGTGCCGAAGACATCGCCAAAGGTATTGTCAAATGGCTGGTGGATGTTTATGACGATACCGGAGAGACCGTCGCCATTGCCACCATTCTGACGATGGTGAAAAAGCGAAACCAGGACTAAAACAGCGAGCAACTGCTCTGAAATTTTTATATTTGTAGTCTTAATCACGAAAGAATTATGAAAAGAATCATCAATACTCCTGATGCGCCCGCCCCGATTGGTCCCTACAATCAGGCAGTCATCATGAATGATATTATGTTTATCAGTGGCACTATTGCGATGGATTTGCAAAGCAAACAATTAGTAAAAACCACCATTAAGGAAGAGACCAAAATGGTGATGGACTACATTGGTGCCATTTTAAAAGCCGGTGATTGTGGATTTGAGAATGTGGTAAAAGCGACTATTTTTCTGAATGACATGAATAATTTCGTTCACGTGAACGAGGTTTATGCTTCCTATTTTGATGGCGATTTCCCCGCCAGAGCAACTATTCAGGCAGCCCGCCTGCCTAAGGATGCCAATGTGGAAATCAGCGTAGAAGCCATTCTTACAAAATAAAAGACAATTGTTAAATTTAAGGTCTTTTTAACACAATTTGTAAATAACTAGTGTTATTACCGGATATTCAATATATTTGACAGACACACAAACAACCCGGTAACAATGAACATTTTTGTAAGCAACATCAGTTTTAAAGTAAGAGAGCAAGCACTGAGTGATCTCTTCGCACAGTACGGAGAAGTCATCAGCGTGCGCATTATCAAAGACAAAGAAACCCGTCGCAGCAAAGGCTACGGCTTTGTTGAAATGACAAATGATAGTGAAGCGCAAGCAGCAATTGACGCACTGAATGGTACTGATCATTACGAACGCAACATCGTCGTAGCGGAAGCAAAAGGCAAAAAAGAAATCGCTCCAGAAGCGTAAATAGTAGTTTAAGCCTCATCAGCACATACTAAAAAACCTGGCCCAATCAGCCAGGCTTTTTTGTTATTATTGGTCAATATCTTTCTTTCATCAGTGTAATTCCTCTCGTATCTTTGCACGATTTTAATTCTTTCAAATGCCAAAAGATACCAGCATCAAATCCGTCCTTATCATCGGTTCAGGTCCAATCGTTATCGGTCAAGCCTGTGAATTTGATTATTCAGGTTCCCAGTCCGCCCGCAGTCTGCGCGAAGAAGGAATCGAGGTGACCCTCATTAATTCCAATCCTGCTACAATCATGACTGATAAGGTCACGGCTGATCATATTTACCTTTTGCCGCTTGAAGTCAAATCCATCATCAAAATCCTCGAAGAGCGTCAGATTGATGCCGTCCTGCCTACTATGGGGGGACAAACGGCGCTGAACCTGGCACTGAAGTGTGAAGATCTGGGCATCTGGAAAAAATACGGTGTTCGTATGATCGGTGTGGATGTGCAAGCGATCAAAGTCACAGAGGATCGTGACCTGTTCCGCATCCGCATGAATGAAATTGGTGTCAACATGGCGCCAAGCAAAATTGCAAAATCATTTCTCGAAGGTAAATCGATCGCTCAAGAGTTTGGTTTTCCACTGGTGATCCGCCCCTCCTTTACCCTCGGTGGCAGCGGCGGCTCAGTGGTCTATGAAAAAGAAAACTTTGATAACCTCCTCAACAGAGGATTGCAAACCTCTCCAATTCATGAGGTACTGATTGATAAAGCTGTCCTTGGATGGAAAGAATTTGAGCTGGAACTACTCCGTGACAAAAATGATAATGTCGCCATCATCTGTTCCATCGAAAACTTCGATCCAATGGGCGTGCACACAGGCGATAGCATCACCGTGGCACCGGCACAAACACTGAGTGACAGTACGTATCAGAAAATGCGGACCATGGCCATCAAAATGATGCGCAGTATTGGTAACTTCTCAGGTGGCTGTAATGTCCAATTTGCTGTCAGCAATGATGACAAAGAAGATATTATTGCAATTGAAATTAATCCCCGCGTTAGCCGCTCTTCTGCACTGGCCAGCAAAGCTACTGGCTATCCCATTGCCCGAATCGCCAGTAAACTCGCCATCGGCTACCAGCTCGATGAATTGATTAATGAAATTACTAAAACCAGCTCCGCCTATTTTGAGCCGACCCTCGATTATGTAATCGTAAAAATACCACGCTGGAACTTTGATAAATTTAAGGGCTGTAATCGCGAACTGGGTTTCCAAATGAAATCCGTTGGTGAGGTCATGGCCATTGGCCGGAGTTTTCAGGAAGCCCTCCAGAAAGCCTGCCAGAGTCTTGAAATTAAAAGGAACGGTCTCGGCGCCGACGGTAAAGAAATAACCGATCAGGCTGAACTGCTGCGCGCGCTCGAGCGTCCAAGCTGGAACCGCCTCTTCATGATTTATGATGCCATGAAAATGGGTATCTCCATCAAGACAATTCAGAAACTGACCCGTATTGATATGTGGTTCCTGCAGCAAATTGAAGAATTGATTGCACTGGAAAATGAAATTGAACGGTATGACCTGAAGTCCCTCTCAAGAGATATTCTCCTCGAAGCAAAACAAAAAGGGTATGCCGATCGTCAAATCGCCCACCTGCTCCGCTGCAAGGAAAGCGAAGTCTACAGCCGCCGTAATGAGCTCGGCATCAAACGGGTTTACAAAATTGTAGATACCTGCGCTGCTGAATTTGAAGCAAAAACGCCTTACTACTACTCTACTTTTGAAGAGGAAAATGAAAGTGTTCGCACGGATAAGAAAAAGGTCGTCATCCTCGGAAGTGGGCCTAACCGCATCGGACAAGGGATTGAGTTTGATTATAGTTGTGTGCATGGTGTTCTTGCTGCAAAAGAATGTGGCTACGAAACCATCATGATTAATTGTAATCCTGAAACCGTAAGTACGGATTTTAGCACCGCCGACAAATTATATTTTGAACCGGTCTTCTGGGAACATATTTACGACATCATTCTCCACGAAAAACCGGAGGGCGTTATTGTCCAGCTCGGTGGGCAAACAGCATTAAAACTTGCGGAAAAATTAGAGCGCTACGGAATTAAAATTATCGGGACCGATTTTAAATCACTCGACCTGGCAGAAGACCGCGGCAGTTTCTCACGCCTTCTGAAAGAAAACAACATCCCCTACCCTGAATTTGGGGTAATTGAAGATGCAGAAGAAGCCATCACCTTATCCCGTCACTTGGGCTTTCCACTGCTGGTACGTCCTAGTTATGTGCTCGGGGGCCAAAGCATGAAAATCGTCATCAATGAAGAGGAACTCGAGCAACACGTCGTAAAATTACTGAACGACCTGCCAGATAATAAAGTACTGCTCGATCATTTCTTACAAGGCGCCATTGAAGCAGAAGCAGATGCCATCTGTGATGGCGAAGAAGTTTATATCATTGGGATTATGGAACACATAGAACCCGCTGGTATTCATAGTGGCGACAGTTATGCGGTCCTTCCACCATTTGATTTGAGTGAGGATGTTCTCCGACAAATCCGTGAACACACCAAAACCATAGCCCTTGCATTGAACACCGTTGGTTTACTTAATATTCAATTCGCTGTGAAAGACGGAAAGGTCTATATCATTGAAGCCAATCCCCGTGCCTCCCGCACAGTTCCTTTCATCGCGAAAGCCTATGATGAGCCGTATGTCAACTATGCAACAAAAGTGATGCTGGGTGCGAAGAAAGTAAAAGACTTTAACTTCAATCCGAAATTAAATGGTTACGCAATCAAGATTCCAGTTTTCAGCTATGAGAAATTTCCTGAGATTCAAAAAGAACTTGGACCAGAAATGAAAAGTACCGGCGAAGCCATCTATTTCATCGAAAATCTTCAGGATGAGTATTTTCAAAATATTTACAGCGAACGGAATCTCTATCTCAGTAAATAAATTCTAAGTCCTTAAAAATTAAAAATCCGGTTCGCCGGATTTTTTTTGATGTTTTTTTCTGAGGGACTCATCAGCCTAAAGAGATTAACGATGGTCTAGATTCGTTTTTTCGCGGCGAGGCGACTTTAGCCTCTCTCTCCTGCACTCTGGAATAAATCCTGATTTGTGGTTCCTACCCGGCAACCTTACTCAGTAGAGTTCTCCGTTTTTGGTAAAGAAGGGTACGAGTTGAACTAAATCATGTTCAAGGTATAAGGCCCAGTTCATAAGAGGTCTTACTGAATCTGCAAAAAAAAACCCGGCTAAAATAGCCGAGTTCTTTTTATATAATTAGAGGAAAATTTGATTAGCGTGCGAGGGTGATGGTACCCTTGTTATCATATTTTACGCCATCCGTACCAGTTGCTTTGATGGTGTAGAAATAAATACCTTCAGCACATTCAGCACCGCGTTGATTTTTACCATCCCACTCCACGTTACCAGTAGTACTGTTTACGTCGTAAACAACATGTCC